>LELG01000014.1 GCA_001045575.1 Candidatus Burkholderia pumila | reverse complement strand
CCCGTCGTCAACCGCACCTATGGCGAGATGGCGGCGCATTACTCGGTGGCCATCATCCCCGCACGTTCGGGCCGGCCCCGCGACAAGGCGAAAGTAGAACAGGCGGTATTGCTGGCGCAGCGCTGGATTCTCGCGCGTCTGCGCGACCAGCGACTGTTCAGTCTTGAGGAGGCCAATCGCGCGATCGCCGCGTTGCTCGTGACGCTGAACAACATACGCTTGATGTGCGTGATGATATGGTGTCGCCGCGCACGACTACGCATATCAAAATGACCTATACAAGCAAACTCAAAGATGTTTTCTACCCGAGTAATGATCGCGAAGCACGGGTTGCTCATTTCCGTATCGCCTTGATCGAAGCCTTGATCGAACGCGAGACGGTGGTGACCGCGATCATCTGTCTTCAGCGCGACGCACGCTCAGGGCCGTACATGCTCTCCAAAGCCGAGGAGCTCGATGTAGTGCTTAACCGCATCATCGAGCGCGAATTGCGCGGCGTGCGTGTCGATCGGATCCGGCTTCTCGTCGATCACGCGGGTGCCGTCACCGAATATCCGCTCGACTTCAACGCAGCGGATCTGAAACCACGTTGGTCTCAAAAGAAACCATGGCTGAACGAGACTGACGTCCGCTCGCGTAATATCACCGCGGGCAGCGGTCGCGCTCTTTTTGTGGATATGGATTGTGGCAAACTGGCCGAACAATGGCTTCTGGATGCGCTGGCGAGTCAGGGCGATCAACGACAAATCTGAGGGAAAAAGACCCGCCGGATTGCGGCGGCCCAAATGACCCACAAGCTGAGTGCGCCCTACCAAGGCACTTGGGGAGTATAGGCGATCGTCGCGCCGCAACCGGTTGACGGTCCTGGCGCCGATTACAGGCTATTACGGACTATTTATTGCCCACGCATCGCTACGGCAACCATGCGGTCGAGCCTTTCGGCGGGCCACCCTCACCTCCCTCAACTGTCGATCGTGCTCGTTGACAATATCCGGCAATGCGTCGAGCAGCGCTTGAGGCGCGACCCAATCACCCATTTCTTTACCGCGATCGAGAAACGCGAGTACGTTGCGTTCTACTTGCCTGAGCAACTCAATATCCAATAACCCCTGTCCCGCTTCCGTCATAAAGCTCGTCAACAAGACGGCTTGCGCGACGGCCGTGACCTCTCTTGACGTCCCTTGGTGATGCCGCAATGCGTCGAAGGCGATCCGCAGCTGGAGTGTCATTCCATTGGATTCATGGCGTGGCATGGGTAGCAGCATGATTTTCGAGGCGCGAGACATCGGCGCGTTGCTTCGCCGCTTTTGCTTCGCCGCTTTTTCGTGTACGGCATAACGGAAGGTGCATTTCTGAACAGACATCCACCATATCAACCTGACCGCCGGCTTTTTTGGGGGAAACCGATACCAGCGTTGCGCCGCACAGGCTTTTATGCATGCGTCGTGCGTCGACTGCCCGCCCCTGAAAACATTCATTCGAGCCTCTGATGCCGTGAAGCTGGTCAGTGGTTCAGTGCCCTCGAACGGTATGCGCTGAGCGTCCTTGATAAGTTGATTGATGCGCCTCAATGTCTTTCTATCCTGCCCTTGCCAATAAACATAGTCCTCCCATGCTTCGGCCGTCCACATGATGTTCAAAACACTGCTCATTCAGCGTCTTCAACCAGCTTGCGGTGCTTGACCTTGCCCGCCTTTGCCTGCGCGATTGATCGCTCAAGATGAGTTACGTTGGCCGGAGAGCGCAGCAGGTGAACCGTTTCCATCAAGCTGTCGTAATGCTCTTGCGACATGACGATCGCGTTGGGTGCATCTCAACAGGTAATGAGTGTAACGTCTACGTTATCGACAACTTGGTCAATAACGCGCTTGAGATTCGCTCGAGCGTCTGAAAATGGAATGGTGCGCATGGTCTCTTCTTCGACATACATGTACGATAATTGTATTAGTGTAGCGCGCCTATAATATATACTACGAGATTCACTTGCTTGCTATCGCCTCCCCGGCACGCAGTGCCCTGGCCAAATACCCCTACCTCCAGGTGGCGGCCCACACCTCCCTAAACACCCGAAGCGCCCGACTCACTGGAACGAACCCTTCACTCTCTGCTGCCATTGGCGAGTCGCCCGCATACAAAGGCGTCTAAAAAGGTGGCGTGCGTCGACAAAAAATCGACCTACCCGGTAAAGAATCATTCGTTAAGACCGTTATACCGGATTGACTGCTTTGTCGAAGCCGCGTCCGTTCGGTGATTGTGTGCGACAACGGATGAGCACGCCGCGCCGGACCAGTGGCATCGCGGTGATTTTGAATCCATTGTCTATCAGCCCGCAGAAGAGGCAAGAATATGCTTAGCGATGAAACGGAACCAGAAACATGAACAAACCACACCTTCTGTCCCGCGAGCAAGTGGACACGGGCTACGAACGCTTCGTCAAAGCGCATCCTGAAGTCCGCGAGCGAATCCTCGCGATTACCTTGGATCTCGCCGACGAGCTCGAGATTGATGTTGGCGAACTGCGTCGGGTCGAGGTTGCACATGCCTTGAACGAGCTGGTTACGCGTCGGGACATCGACGAGTTCGTTTTATTCTTGCAGTATGCAGTCGACTCAGCCAAAGACCGCGAGCAGATTTTGCGGGCTACGTGCGGTACGGTTCAGAGCGACTCTTAAACAACGGAGCGATGGCGGTTTGCTCAGCGAATTCGCCGACATCAAGGGTAACCGCCGCAACGCTGCGACCCAAGAAATCCAGAAGTTCGACACATGACTACTCCCGCCTATCGAATCATTGATTGCCTCGGCGATCTGCACGCTATGGATCACCTTAACCTCACGTCACCAAAGACGGCTGCTATCGATCTGGTGTCCGGCGTGATCTTTGAAGCCTACCCCGATTGGCCGGAAGGCGAGCGATTGAGTGTTGAGTTGCCATCCGGAAAAAAAGCTCACCGTCGCAACACACAAAGTTGTCCAGCACTTCCTTGTACGTCATGCTGAAGCCTTGGCCGTCGTTGAAAACACGACCGTCCGGGTTCAATACGATCACATTGCCGATCACCTCAGCATAAGACTGGGTTCGGAGAGTAAAGGCGCGCGATAAACTGTTTCGTCGAATCATAGGCGTCGGTACCGAAAAAGTCTACGCGATATCGATGACCGCTTCGGGCGATTATCAGCGGCGGCCTCAATAAGGACGCCATCGAATGGCATGTGATAACTGACTCGATGGATAAGCGTCGCGATAGCAAACAGTCCGTATGCGTTTCCCCAGCAAAAAAAACCGCCGCCTCCGAAAAGCGCGGACGTTCGGGTAGCACGTCGCGAGCATGGCGCAGGCCATCGTGAAATATTCGCGATGATCGGTCAGGCACTCAGTTTCGAACTCGCGCATAAAAAGCACTGGATCTTGCGCTGCATCGTCTCGTCGAGTGTTGTCCCCGGGATTGCGGTCCCAAGAATTTCAACCAGTCGGCCGCGACCTTGCTCGGCATGCGATCCATGCACACCGGCAATAGCACGTAGGTCAGGTCGTTGGCCGTCTGGATCTCGATAGTCGGCGGCCGCGATGGGACGATGTACCGCCCTTCCGGAAGGTATTTTTTCACGCTCTCCATGCTCGGATAGCGACTTCCGCCAACGGGGTCACGGAACCACGTTCTGGCCGGATCGCTATCGCCGATCGGAACCTTAACATGTTCTTTGATCCAGCCAACAGCTTCCTCGACCGACCGTACCGCATGATACGCATACGGTCCAAACAGACCGCCGCATCCGCCTTCCGTCGCCAGCATTCCGTCGTGCAGATGCACGGCATCGACATTGGCATGGAGATGCAGACCACCTTCGCTGTTTAGCCGGATCGATACTCCGATTGAACTGTTGTTGCCGATGCCGCAGGCCTCGTGATCCGTTAACAAGTAGGCCCCGCCGGAACGGCCACTATTGTTGTAACGCTTCTCGACAGCGACATTGAAAATATCGACCAGCAGTTCGGCAGCGCGATCAACTTCGTTGATCAAGCGGATCTCCTGCGAAACTCCGCCATCGACCACAAGACCACCGCCGGGCACAACCGCGCCGATCGAGGTGCAATTTCCAGGACGATTCAATTGATTGGTGCTTTTCATAATGTCTCTCAAAAGATACGGCGAGAAGCACCCCCACGGGGAACGCCCCCGTTAGGGTTTAAAAATGCCTTTCGTCAATATCAGTCGTTTTCGCTTACCAACCGCGACTCTGCCTCGTCGATCATCGACTCGATTCCAACGGTGTGACCCAGCGATTCATTCCGAGTCGTCTAAACGTCGGTACCATGCCCTCATGAGTTGCGTTGATAAGCCATTGAATAAGGTTCTCAAGAGAGGAGTAAGGAGCGCCCTTGTGGGGCGGCTCCCCACAAGGGTTAAAGAAAGATGGAGCTGCTATAGAAATGCCCTGCCACTACTGAGTCGATGCGTCCAAGACGCGGTGAACCTCTGTTTCGATAGCGACTTAGCGACCGAAAGCGCTTGCGCTATCGGAACACGGCTGCATGTTCAATGCGAAGGAGCCGAACAGGCCTCCCCCACACATTAGATCGTCACGGTGGTACTACACCGCGAACAAATCATCGTTGGCCACGACAGCTGCTCGGCAGATGCTGGGGGCCAGCACCGACGCAACCACGCCAACCGCTGTCCCCGCCATCGTGTCCTGCAGGTCGACGTCCAAGTACTCAGCGGATACAGTTGCTGCTACAGCTTCAGCCGCGCGCCTTCGTCCCGCGATTGCCTCCGCGTCACCGATTTCGAGAAGCTGAAACCGCTCCAGCAGTGGGCCTGCCGTTACGTCCGTGTGCTCGCACCAGCGTTCAATCTTGCGATCGATCGTGGTTTCCAGGCTGATCCCCTGGGCGCGCGAGCGTACGACCGGCAAGATGCGCGCTTCGACCTTGAGTTCGGCGGCGTTCGTGAAGCGCGCCGTGATCGCGTCGCGATCGACCGACTGGCGGTGCTCTTCGTCAACTTGTCAACGAATGCGCACAAACTTGTTGCTTGCATCTTGCGCGATCGCGGCGAGCCAATGCATATCCGGCGTTCCGTCGAAGTCGATACATAAGGTTTCCCGCGAAGGCGTCACGATCAGGCTCGCTTGCGCGGCGCTTACCTCGACGTCTCACATATGAGATAACCCTTATCGCCCTCTTCGCCATAGTGAAAGCGCCCGATTGAACCCGAATACGCGATCACTCTTCCGGCTCGCTCCCACTGCTGCGCTTTGTGGATATGACCCAGCATGAACACATCACACTCGGCGTCAAACAGCGCGCCGAGCGAAAACCCATAATCGAAGCCCGCCATCGTCATGCCGTGTTCGGTCGTACAGCCGTTGACCGTACCGTACGACACGCCAACCGTCCGGATCCCCGCCGCGCGAAGCCGCTGGTTGATGCGTCCGGCCGAATTCAGGTAGTCCGATAGCACCGCTTCCAGGCCTGTCGCCGCATCCTTCGCGCCTACGGCCGCCGCGAGCTGCCCCTTGTTGACCGTAGGCAGACAGGTGAAGACCACATCGGCCCCGATCGCCAGCACTTCCTGAAGCTCGGCGTCCCAATATACCGGTCCACTCGACGCATAAAAACGACCCTCATGCAGACTGACTTGCTGAACGCGCTCGGCCACATAGATCTGATGGTTTGTCGCCATCAGTTCGAAGTTGCGAAGCGTGCCGGGTGGCTCATACGAAAACGTACCCTGCAACATAAGCACCGGCATACTGCCACTCAGACCGTTGATGCGCCGCGAAGCGCGTTTGGGATGATCAGGTGCTTAGCCTGTCACGCACTTTCATGAGCGCTTTACCCAGAAGATTCTGGCCTCGCCACTTCGATCTGTCCGTGATGTCGGGATGATGCTCGCCCAAGCCCACGCCCCAGATCGTGTCGTATGGACTGGCTTCGACAAATTCCGCTGGCGAGGTCGCAAGCAACAACGCTCGTAACCCAGGATGCTGCGCGAACTTCTCGCGGCATCCGACATAGACGATTGACTCGCGCTTGGCCTTCCAGACCTCAAGATCGAAGCCTTTGACCTTGCGGCCAAGGGCTTTTTGCTCCTTCGGCAGATGGGTAGCCAGCACCGCTTGCGCGATCGAATCGTCGACGAATAGCTTCGCTTTGGAATACATCATCATTTGTTCAACCGACATAAAGCGCACGCCGTGAATCTCGAATCGACACAGACGCCAGTTGCTAAAAGCATCCTCTTCGCCAAAAAACAGCGTGAAGTTTCCGACTTTACGCATCGGACACTCCTTTGCGCGAACAAGTAGATGGGCCGCCCGCCTGAGCGGACGATTTCGATGCGCCTATCTGGCGCGGTCGAAAGTACTTGAGCAAGTATCGCTTGCTGAAATGGGGAAGTGTGTCGCAAGCACACTCAGCACAAGGAAGATTCCACACCGATAGCGATCCGGTCGGCGCATGCCAGACACACAAGGTGGGCATGACTTTGGAGACAGAAGATGGACTCCGAGCTGGAGTCAAGGTCGATGTGTCAGTGACGCGGGGAATGGAGTTGAGTATCCGGGTTAAAAGCGTGCTTGGGGAGTCGAAGGCTCGCGAAATTCGTATCGCTTTCGCGGTCACGACTCTTATCTAATCAATGAGAATCTTGCTAGAGAGAACACATACACCCCGAAAGAATCATGGTCGTGACCGATACGTAAATGCCCGACGAGGAACCCCAACGCGTTCCGCCCTCCACGTCGGCTCATAGCGACAACCTGGCGAGAGCGGGCTTCGCCCACTGGCCCGGCTCACTGGCAACGATCGTCTTGTCCGGATCAATCCGCAGACGCTCGCCCAAACGGAGCTGCTGTACTGTTCGCGGTTCGCACGCGAGTTCCTGCGAGCCAACTACAACTTCGCGGCCGCGAAGTTGACCGTGGCGCGAGGTGGCAAGCTGATCGCCATCGAATCGGAATTTCGCCTTGCCGAGGCGTTCTTTCGCAAGGCGCTCGACTGGGCGAACAAGTTACCAGCGCGGCAGCACAGACATCCCGGCCGAGACGGTCATGCTTGAAATCAAGCACTCCTGTCCGGCCATCTCATGCGCCGGCTCACAATGTACGACCAGCTCTTTCACAAAAACATGGTTTAGCCGCACCCCAGTGTATCAATTTACAGGTGCCGATGACATTAAGACGTGAATGTTTTGGGGAGCGCTGCATAGCGGCACTTTTCGCAGACCTCTCGTCCCCCCGTTGACCGACGGTCCCTTATGCTCCTACGGCCGATGGGATTTGTACCTCTTGCACAAACCGGGACTCGAAGTTCTTCGACACGTGCCCGAAATCATCAGCGATCAGCGATTCCCGCGCGCGTCATAGCGACATAGAACAGGCGCCGCTCTTCGGGTTCAATGGATTTTGGATCGGGCACGACGGTCTCTTCGCTGCGCACAATCCACACACGTGATCCCATTCCAGCCCTTTCGAGCTATGCATCGTCGTAAGAAGCGCCCCAGATGTCGGCTCGTTATTGGTTTGGCGTAGCCAACAGTATGCGCTCGGCGAACGAGCCGTTTAGCCGCGACAGCACGTCATCGGTGGCCTGAATGGCACGTGCAGCTGCATCCTTCTATTTCATCATCCATTCAGTCTCCCTAAGAGCGTCAACGAATGGAATTTGCGCTTGCACAGGTTTTGCCATTCGGCGAGCCGCTTCATGAATTCCCGGTAGTTCGTTGCAACCTTCTCCGGCAATCCAAGCGTAACCAGTTCGGCCCGCCCTCTCTGCGTCAGTTCAGGTCCTATGTCCGCGTGTAGCGCGCGCAGTTGCTGTGCGGTGAGCCCTAAGTACGCCAGTACGGCATCAAGACCCCCGTGTCCTTCACACCCTCGACGATCTCGAGCAAATTGCACATAAGTGTGCGCCCTTCGGCCGGCTGAGCACAGGAAGGCCGGAGGCGCGGTAATACTTGATGCCGTGCGTTCTGCACACCACCTCGAGCGGGTCCAGAATGCGGTTGGTGCGCGCAAGAATTGCGCACGAGCGCCCCTTCGCGAGCTGCGGCCCCAACGACTCGACCGCCGCCACCGCCTCGACATACTCATAGGCATGACGGGAACACTGCACGTGGCCGCCTGTGCCCTTCTCGGCGCGCAATACCTTGGCGATGCGATCGACGTTGTTGCGAGTAGTTGCTGCCGAGCACCACAGGCTTGGCCTCAAACGTCTGGCTGAACGACTCCATGCCGCGGTAACCGAGCGCTTCACGAAACGCATAAATGCTTTGATCGTCGTCGCCGACGACCGTGACGATCGCCCCTACCTTTGCATGAAGTTCGATCCAGCGATATTGAAGCGGGTCCGTATCCTGAAACTCGTCGACGAGCAGGTAGGTGAAGGGGTACGGCAGGATGGCGCCGCTTTCCATCCCCTCTACTGCCAGGCGCAGTATGTTCTGGAATCGATCTTGCCGTTGCGGTCGAACGCGTCTTGGTAGGCAAGATACAGCTCACCGTCCTCGCTTTGCGGATCGCGTCGACCGAAATTCGTCTTGATCTTCTCGATCGTTGGGTGACATCTTCCGCCTTCCCCTCACGCCCGAGTACCTGCATCAAGCGAATCACCAGTCCCAGTCGGTCGCCGTCGGAGGCAATATCGAGCGGCCGCGCACCGGGCCGCTGCAGTTGCTTAAACGCAAGCGAGTGGAAGGTGCCCGCGATCAGGCGCTTTTTAACCGCCGCGCCGGCGGCCTTCAGGATGCGCTCGCACAGCTTAATCGCGGCATCCTTCGAGAACGTCACCGCGCCCACGATTGCAGCGTTATTTGCGGCGTTGTCCTGCAGCAAGAACGCAGCCTTGGTGGCGATCGTCTTGGTCTTACCTGCACCGGGGCAGGTGATCGCCACGCAGTGCTGGCGTAACCGGGCGACTTCCTGTTGCTGGGGTTTGAGTTCGTCCAGCATGCCGGCCTCCCTTAGCGACCGCGCACCGTGGTCATCAGCTTCAGGTGCGCGAGGTAACCGCGAATGCCGAGCGGGTTGAAGCGCCGCAGGAAATTCACCGCCTCATCATCGACGTCGGATTGATCGCGGATGCCATTCCACACCATGAAATCGAAGTGATCCATCGCCTGGTCGAATTTCATGATCGTGCTCAACACGCGCATCGAGAAGCGGGAATAAGCTTCGACCTCGATCTCCATCGCAGGCATCGGAATGGTAGGCTCAAAGACAAATTCCTTGTTGGCGTGAAGCGCGGCCTCTTTCTGCTCGCGAAAGCCCTGCGCCATGCGAAGCTGTTCGTCGACGTATTCCTCGACACCTACGAGCAGCTTCTCGGGTGCGCTGTTGACGACTTCCTTGTCGCTCTCACCGAACGTCGAGCGACCGAAGCGCTGCATGTTGATGCTCATGCGGTTGATATACGGTCACCACTGCTCGAACAAGGGCTTCAGCCGCGTATGGTTCAACCGCACGCGTGCGGTGACGACGGCAGCGCCAGAAAGTTGACGTTCCATCAGCAAGCGTCCAATCTCGCAGCATCGCTTGATGATGGCGATACGCTCGGCGGCGGGCAGATCGCGGAACAGCTTGCGGGTTTTGGCGACCTCCGCGAGCTTCATACTTGCGCCTGCACTCGAGATCACGCCTTCCTTGCGCAGACGATCGGCGTCCGCCTCCACTTGTGTGAGTTCGCGCTCCAGTTCGCCATCGTCGGCCCCGTCTGTCGTCAGCGGCGCGTCGGCCTCGACGAGTTCGGACGCGGCCGGCACACTACCGTTGATCTTTTCGTTTTGGACCACAGTGCTCATCGCCTCTCCTCTCTCCTGTTCCGACCACCGGTCCTAAGTTCGTCAGTTGGAAACAGGCAGGCCCATCGCGCTGCCATAGTGCTCATTGTTACTTTAGCGAGCGAGAACGGTCGAAACAAGGGTTATTTGAAATGGCTTTCACGAAAGTTATGGATCGCGCTCGTTTCGTGAACCACGATTAATCGATACTTTGGCGGCAGCAACAGAGCCTTAGACTGATCGAAACGTCTGCACGCTAATTTCAGTACAAGTCGGCATAGGGGACGGCCCTTAAGACCGTGCCCCTGCCCCACCCGGCATGCGGGTCCGCTTCGCGATTTTGTGCCCGCTCGCCCTGTTCGGCAGCGCCTTCTATGCGATTCTTGTTCATCGGCTCGCGATTTATGCTCCACGCTTCTTTCCCACGATCAGTCTTATGGCGGGACTTGCACCCACGAGTGTGCGCCCATGCTGGGCGCACACAAAAAAAACCGCACCCCGGGGGATGCAGCTTATCTCTTTTGACTCAGCTCGCGCTGCATCGAATCATTTACCCCACTCACGTTCGTGATCCCGCTTTCGTCCGTTGTGGTTGGTCCACAGGAAGAAGACAGAAACGACGACCGAAAAACCGAAAACAACCAGACCAGTTGTCGTATCAATCTCCCTTCATGCAAAGAAAACCTACGTACCATAGTAACACTGCTCCGCCGCCTTGAAGTACGGCAGACTCGATTACCCCCAACCGAACGCCTGCGCAGCATGTACGGTCACCGCTGCACTCACGATCGCGGCCAAATGTGTGGATCAGACGCCCATTCTGGTGCCGTTGGATTTCCCTCGGATAAACGATTGAGTCGACGAACTGCCGCCAAATCGATCCTTTTCCCACGGGAAGCGTCACGGCATACTCTGCTGCCCCATTGGGATGGACATGGATTGGATAGCCGTTGTAGTCCAGGGTGAACACCGGTGGACACTCCGATGCCTCGATCTGTGACATCAACCCAGTAAGACGAGGCGGAAGAAACAACTCACCCGTCGTTGGGTCGACTGATGCAGTCTCGACAATCATCAAACCGCAGGTGTATGCAACTTTCACCTTGACCAGCTTCATCGACTACCTCCGCACTTCAGATCGATACCGCCGGCGAGCCGCAAGCATTCCAGCATTGCCTGATAGCCCGCGCTGGTTTTAAGTTGCGTCAACAAGACGTGATTTTCACCACCGCCCGTTTGGTCCGCGCGACCTCGGCGAGTTCTGAAACTCAGCGCGACGCTCGACCACGTCGACGAACAGTGTCTCAGTACTCAGCGACACGCGTACCGCAGAGCTGCCGCGGCGTGATTCGGAGACAATCTCGTGCAAACCTGCGACGCGTCGCAGAATGCGCGTCGCGTGACGTTGAAGAGCCGCTTTCGCGCCGGAGTTGGCGCTGCTGCGGTCTGCGAAATGGCGCTGCTGCGGTCTGCGAAAAACAGTCTCGGAAATTTCATGATGTGCCTCGAAAAGCATGGCAAGGCAGTCCCATGCGGGGAGCGTGCCCCGCATGGGTTGAGCGCGATCGATCGCGCGTGAAGGAAGAGAGAGATCAATGCGTGATCCGGTAACCGGAGCCGTTCGAGACAAGGAAGACCTGCTGGCCAGGGACGAATTGCTGGTCATCGAACTGATGCGTTGTGCAATCAGTCCGGATGCGGAGCCAGACAGCGCGCCCGCGATGTAGCGGCCGCGACCGTTTCCGATCACTTGCGAACCGAGAAACGCGCCGGCCGCAGCGCTGACGATCGAAGAGATGCCCGACGAGTCGGACGAGTTCTCGATCGTGATCGGATGCACGCGCAGGATGGTTGTCTGCTCGAACTAACCGATGTGCTGAACGTCGTATCGCTTATACGTGTTCGGCGAACCGAAATCGGCGCGATGCGCAACCGGTAAGAGCAGAAAGAAAAAGGACCGCACACAGAAGCTTAAACATGGATTATCTCGACGAAGATATCGGGCAATCCATCCCTGAGGGCTGAAGTTGCCCAATAGGAAAAAAAGAGAACGAACGAACAACGAGAAAGATCGATCTGAAGCCGTGTCAGTGCGATGCCGACGCGATAGCGATCGAAACGAGAACGACACCGACAACGAACGACAGAATCTTCCAGGCTTCGGCAGTCTTGCTTGGTGTACCAACCAAGACTGCCGAAAGCGTGTTTCAGAATCGGGAACATTAGCAACTCCTAAGTGAGACGAGGAGCCGCCCGCAATGGGATAGCTCTCATCGGGACAAGAAAAAAGTGACCACAAGGGGGGCGCCAGAAAATTGCCGTCATAAGACGGCTGGAGAGAAGATGGACCTCCAGCACGCTGGAGAGGTCGGTCGATGCGCTAGCTGCGCGGAGAATACGGCTAGTCTACGGAGCAAAACACCGAAGGATGCTTCGAAAGCTCACGTTTTCACTGTCTCTCTAGTCTGGAGCGGCGCTAAAAAGCTCGCCTCTTATCCGAGGGCCGTGACGAGCCTGAGAGAAACTACATTGTAGCGAGACCAATAAGTTTGATATATTAGAAATAAGCTATCAATTTGATTCTCTTTTCAAGACCTGAAGTTGCTGGTAGCCTGTATTTGTTCATGATGGTCGGTAGTGTGGTTGTGCCAGCCCTACGTGGTGATGCCGCGTAAGGCTTTTTTTCGTCGGATCGGCAGACATTGCAAAACAAAAACTTCGAGCTACCAAATTCGCCGTGCCAGATTCCGACTAATCAGCATCTGCGACGCAACACACATACAACCATTATGCGTTCGGCGCGCAATAGATCGCAAACGTTTTCCTGTCACCCTTGAAACTCGCGC
The DNA here is from genome assembly GCA_001045575.1 of Candidatus Burkholderia pumila. Lineage (GTDB taxonomy): Bacteria > Pseudomonadota > Gammaproteobacteria > Burkholderiales > Burkholderiaceae > Caballeronia > Caballeronia pumila. Next base: position 12,056 of record LELG01000014.1, on the reverse strand, counting down.
ATTACCGACACTTTCCTCTAGATAGGAAGGTACAAAGTTTGCTCTTTTTTTCGAGGGTCGCGTTTAACAAAGATCACAGACACTCGGCGCGGCTTACGGGGGAAACCATGAAGATCAACCAACATGCAGCCGAAGCGGGCGACAGGGCTTGCCGATCGCGAACTCGCGCATCTCGAAATGATATTCAATGGATTTCATCAACGCCTCGACGCGTTTACTTACCTACCGGCTAATTACTGGTCCGCGCGGGTCAAGCGCATCGAAGACGAATATGCGTTGGTCGTCACCCAACAAAAGCGTCTCACCACGCCGATGAAAGACCTCGAAAGCTTGAACGCCGAATTGCGCACGTCCGAGCAACCCTCGGGCACAGGTGCTGCCCTTGCGGAGTAAGTCACTCAGCATCCTTGACTTTGCTGCACGGATACGAAGATGAATCATCCTCAACGATTCTTCTTCGGCCATATATTTCAAACCATCGACCTGTCTTCGCTGCGCACCACGCGTTCCGCAGTGCATGTTGCCGCACGCACGCGTGAGGTTGCCGTTACTTCCGAAATCGAAGCTTTGCTTGCCGCCGATGCCGTCGTCGCGATCGGCGTCAGCGGTAGCAAGGACAGTGTCGCCTGCGCACTGGCGGTCGCGCGCCGCCTCGATGCTATCAGCCGCCGTGGCCCGCGCGTTCTCGTTCATTCTGACCTCGGCCGCGTCGAATGGAAGGATAGCGGACCCGCTTGTGAGAGGCTCACCGCCCATCTCGGCTGGGAACAACTAATAGACGGTGCGTCGACAAGCGGGCGACATGCTCACCAGATGGGAGAAGCGCTGGTCGAACAACGTGGAGCGGTACAGAAGCTTGTCCTGCGTAAGGCCCATCCTGCCGTGGAATACCCCGGCCCTCAGATTCTGCACATCAGAATTTAAATCGAATTTGCTTTCGAGCGCGCTTAAGAAACGATTCCCGACGCAGAATATCGTCAACGTTGTGGGCGTGCGCCGTCAAGAAAGCAGCGCGCACAGCAAGTTATCAGTATCAGCCCCGCTCGCGGCGCTCTCGACGAAAGGTCGCACGGGCGTGACGTGGAACGCCATCTCGAGTGGACCATCGATTAGGTCCTCACAGAGATTGCAACAGCGGGACTCGCGTTGCATGAGGCTTACACGGTGTACGGCGCGGCGCGCGTGTCCTGCGCCTATTGCATCATAAGTTCGCTCGACGATCTGCGTGCTGTTGCGAGCTGTACCGACAATCACGACCGTCTACCGAGAAATGGTTCGACTTGAAGCCGCCTCGACCTTCGCCTTCCAAGGTCAGCGCTGGCTTGCCGATATCGCGCCCGAGTTTTGTTGCCCGCCGGTTTGGCTGCTGATGTCGCCCGTGCGAAGGGGGCCGCCGTCCAACGGCAAGCGATCGAAGCTGAAATCCCGCCGCATCTGCTCTTCACGTCTGGCTGGCCAACAGTCCGACCCACGCCCGACGAAGCCGAACTGCTTGCGAGTGTTCGCCAGCGTGTTGGCGACTTGATCGGCCTCGACGTCAACTTCACGCACGGCGCTGATGTTCGGCACCGTTACGACGAATTGTTAGCCCAGCGCTCGCCGGATGTACCTACCGTCACCGCTCCCGCGCAAGCTGCGTTCGCGTTTTGAGCGCGCGCCCCAAAAAAGCGCCACGGCCCCCCGAGGATCCGGGTTCGCTCCTTCCAACGCAGGCGCGATATCCCAAAGCACTTGGGCGTCACTGAAACCACCCAGACACCGTATAGCAACCGATCCGCGTCTTCTCGTTGGCACAGGTCACCGAACGCGAAACCATACGTGTTCAGCGCGCAGTTGCCCTCACCGGCGATGCCAAGCTTCCGCGCGACCTCGTCCGTCTTCCGAACGCGCCATTAGTCTTCGCCTTCTGGCAATCGCGTCACAGTGATTCGCGAAGTGGCCGGGACTGGCAGTTGAAAGTTCAAACAACGCATGCGAGCCGTACGCCGCCGAGCCCACGCGAAAAAGGCGTGCGCGAGCGCGTCCCCCGCGCCCTTGAATTCAGGAACGTCGCGCGACTTCAGCACGCCTGCGTCAAACTGAGCCGCGATAACGCCGGCGACTTCCTTTTCCGCGCTCCAACGTAAGACCGCGCGGAGAAGCAAATCCGAGCCAACCGCCGGCAAGCTCAGAAAATCATGGGCAACTCGACGTCCGGCAACGGAAGCGCATGGCGATTGCCCTCTCCTGCGATAACGACCGCTGAATCGATCGGGGAACGTCACGCCGTTGTAGAGAAACTCACGCGTGAGCTTTAGGACTGGGGACTGAAATGGCCATGTCTGCTCCTTGGTCGAAAAGTGATGCGAGGTTGGTTCAGGTGCTAGCCGGTTCCGACGATGCCGAAGCAGTTGACGTCCGCAGGAGCACCGTCCTGCGCCTGCGAGTTGTCGTTACCGTTTTCATCATCGTTGTCGTCGCCGTTGCTCTTAGCGCTCGATCTGTCCGATGCATGCGAAGCAATCTTGCTGCTGCCCTTCGCGAGCGTCTTAGTCGCCTTGGAAACTTACGTCGTCTTGGCGGCTTCGAGGATCGCGGTCGTGGCAGCAATTTGCTCAGCCAGCGACGCATGCGCGTCTGTGTAGACGACGAGTGCATCCGCAAAACCCGCGTCGAGCTCGGCCGCAGAAGCGGTGAGCGCGAGCGGCTGAAGCATGGCGGCGTCTTTCGCCGTGCCTTGAGGTATGACGCAGACGACCATCTCATCACCCTTCATCTGCAACGATAGGGTGAGCTTCGCGCAGTGACGCAAAAGCGGTTCGGTTCAATAGCTAGAAACATGCCGGCTCCTTAAAAATACGCTTATGTTGATTTCAATATCACCGTGTACAGCGCGCGATTGACTCATACGTGCTTCACTTTCCTCATAAATGCGAAGCAGCGAAGAAGTAAGCGCCAAGCCCGACACTGCAGCGAGACAAAGTAGTCGCAGTCATCCGCGAGGCCAGCGGCAAACCCATGTGCCCAACTTGTCAACATGTCCAGGCGTGTATAAGTATAGCCAAAGTGATTTGCCGCCTCTTCACCCATACCCACGCTTTGGTCCGCTGCTTCAAGCGCTTTCATTACCTTTAATGCCCTTCCTCCTTCCTCATTCGGTCTCCAATTCGAAAGTGATTGCTTTAGCAAGATTGGCTTGCCAGACGGCGATGAAGAACCGGTTGATGAAATCGACGCATAGCCGTCTGCCTACGATCAGATCGCGTCAAAACGCTTTTGCGGATCGCACCCTGGATGAAAGACCGTGCATCAGAAATTGAGCACCTTCGGAATCTTGCCCATGTAGTCGAAGCTTTCGACGGCCAGAAGCGCGTCGATGACTTCCGACTTCGGTTTACAGAAGACCTTCTTGATCTTGAAATTGTCGCCGAGCGCGGCACGAATGCCAAGTTCGTCAGCGACCACCATCATTTCCGACTTCGTGATCAGCTCCAGGAACTCCAGAGCGTCCAGTGCTTCGCGAGATCGAGGCGATGGTGCTTGCACAGACGCGTGAGGTGCTGCACGTCGAGACCCTGGATCGCAGCGATGGTCACGCCGGTCACGGCGTGCGCCATCTGTACGTCGTCGGCAGCAGTTGCAGCGGCCGCGGCCTTCGTAACCACCCAACAGAATTTGCTCTTGCGTAAGCTTCTCCCAGATGCCCGAGAGCATCTTTTGATCGACGCAACGCATCTGGTCGGACAGGGCAATCGCAACGAGATATCGCTGTGCGAGCGCGGGATCCGCGCCCACCTCGCGACGCAGGGTTTTTCGCCACAACGCCACGCGATATGCTTTGATCTTGTCCGACTCGGAAACGACCGTCACGGACGAGTTCGCACCCGTGACCTTCGCGTCCGATGCTGATATTGGAGCCGCTTTTCCGCTCGCCTTAATGTCTTTCTTTCCCGCTTGCGCGTTCTCAGCCGGCTTCGGCTGCGTGGCAGCTTTCGCCGCTTGCAAATGCTCCGCGACTTTCTTCATGTTGCAGACCGTGTCGAAGCACTGGCCGCGATAGACCTTGCCAATCGAGTCAGGCAGACTGCTCACCGCCGCACCGAAGTTCTGGCACGCGTGACACGCTTTCGCCTGCTCTTCGCCTATGCCCTTCGGACCGTCGATCGCGAGTTGCACGCGCGTGTGGTTATCACCTGCACGCACGATGCGCACGACCGGATACTCGTCGTGCAGACTGGTGGCCGTCGCGTCGAGTGTCTTCTCGTTGTAGCAAGTGCGGTTCGTACAGTTTCCCGTACCGATGGATTCGCCGAACATCTCGCCCTGAGTAGTTAAGTTGTGCGGGCATCCGGCGCAATCCGCCTTCTCGAAGATCGCGGCAGCCAACGAACAAGCGACCTGTTCGATGGTCTTCTTGACCTCCGCTACAGGCTTGCTTTCTTTGATGATTACCGGAAGCAGCTTGTCCTGCGTCTCTTTGAGGAGCGCGGCCAGCAGTTCGGCGTGACCAAGCAGGATCTGCCGCGTGCTCAGTGCGTCGAGTACCGGCGTGCTGCAGTTCATCAGCGCGCGACCATCCGAAGACTCGCGCGACTTCATCGCGATCGCCTTTGCATAGACCGACCTGCTCGGCGGTGGCTATTGCTTCTTCCGCCGGCGACATGTCGGCACGCTGGATGTTCTCAACGATGACGAGCTGTTTCGCCTCGATCTCGTCGATATCCCGGATCACGACAGGGATCTCATAGTCCTCGCCGTGCGCCGCGAGCGCTGCTTTGTATCTGCGGCCGCCCTAGCCACGAGCGCGTAGCCACCGTCCGCAAGCGTTTGCACGATGACGGGTTGAATGACGTCTTTTTCGCGAACAGAGGCGATCAGTTCGTCCATCTCCGTAGGATCGAAATACTTGCGGGGGATTGATGCTGATCTGGATGTGCTTGAGAGTGAGAGTAGGTTGTTGTTGCATGGGGGCTCCGGGCAGGGAACCCGCCCCTACGGGCATAGTTCCCGAAGGATGAAAAAAGTTTATAGCGAGACGTGTGCGATTAACCGTGGTATGGGCAAGGATCCAAACCCGCCGCTCTGCACATCGGACAGTTTTCCAGCTTGATGGTCCGCCAGTGCTGTCGGACGCCTCGTTTCCAGGCGGCCGACAGAAACCGCTAGTCGGCGAACAGAAAAGGAACCTGATCGGTGCAGCCTGCCTGCGCGTCAATCCAGCCGAGAAGTTCGGCTTCGGCAATCTGGTCAGCCAGGTGCAGATGTGGGTCGCTCTCGTCGAATGGCGGACTTTCGGATTCGGAAGATGCGTCCGAATTAGAAATCAGAGCGCTAAACCGCTCTGAGATCTGCACGTTCAGCTTTTCGATTGCATACGCGCAGCGCACGTCGAGATAGGAAGGGTGGTTCATGGATACAAGCTCCTGAGGACGGAACCTTTGCCCGTTCGGGAAAGGTTCCCGAAGGGTTGAACAACGATGGCCTACGCAAATCAGCGGAGTCGATGCGTCTAAGACGCGGGTGATATCGACAAGATAAGGGCTTACCAGATCGTCGGTTTTCGGAAAACTCGCGAAATCATGGCGTCTTAAACTCGATACCGAGCGCTCGCGTCATGCGGGCCGTACTTTCGTAGAAAGCGACGGTTTTGAGGGTGCCTTGCAAAATTGGGGGTGACTTATCCACGGTTTCTGTGGGCAACGCTGGGGATAACTCGACATGAGCGGCATTTTTAAACCTGCTCGCTCATGCAGGTATGGTCGCAAATTCGCTAACGTGTTAGTGCTTCTTTCCCCAAAAGCCCCCGAAAAAAGTATCGCTTTCTGCCTGATCTCTGACGCCTTGCTTTCCAAATGGGCATCGTATGCCTCGCAGTGCATACGAAAGAGGTTCAAATCGACGTTCTTTCCCGCGTTGAACCTCTTTTGTCTCGGTAAGAATGAATCTACGCGCGCGTCTGCGCGCAGCCTCCTCTCTCGGACGTCGTGAAAATTAGTCACCTCGCCACTGTCGCTTTTCTTGCCGCCTCAGCCATCTGCTCAATTGGCGCACTGGCGCTGGTCGCCTGCCAGTTCACGCTTCAGCGCTCGGCGGTTTCGGTGATCAGCTTGACATTTCCGAGCGGCGACCACTCCGAGCAATTTTGCCTGAGCGTTCGCGAGGTCGCCCATCTCTGCGGCACCAGAGCGCACATCCGCAAAGTTCCAGCGGATCAGGCGCATCTCACACTACGCGAGGCTAAACAGCATGACGCACGTATCTTTTGACGGACTCACGGTCGCGCTCGAAGAGGTTTAAAACAATCCGGCGAAATACGCTCGAGAACTCGAGCGCGCCAAGAGGTCGCCGGGATATGCGGTCTCGCTGTAGGCCGGGGTCGGGCAGTACGCCCCTGCGCCTGGTTATCTGACGCTACGGCGCCCTTTTCCATCTTGCCAGATGGCCCGAGAAGGTTATCTGCATAACTCGGCGCCCTGCCCGTTCCATACCTTGCCAACGAACGACCAACACGAAGGCGAGCAGAGCGTCGAGGCCATTCGCCAAACACCGGATGGCCTGAACGTTAGGCTCGATACGTCCTTGTCGGTACGCACCGTCGGCCCGGTTACCGATCGTGAGCGCCGCGAAATCGCGCCCAATACCGTATCGCGCCACTCCGCCCCCCTTGCTCGGTTTCCTGCAACGCATTTGGATCGCGAAGCACGCTTACACGAGTGGACAGGCAGCACCGCTCGTAGCTGTGGGGTACCTGCAACGCGCAGATCGTCGCTGCCTTGGGCGCGAGCAAGCTCAACGGAAAGCCGATGCAGGACGTCTTACATGTCATGCGTCGCTACGACGAGACCGAGCAGGCCGCGATCACTGCGGAATTCGACGCGTTCCTTGCGCGCATTCAGATATCCGACGGCACAAGCGAGCGCGGCTTGCTGATTGCCGAATTGAGCGCAGTCGAGCCATCGAAATACGGCTTCGTCATCAAAATCCGCCAGACGCGCCAATCCTTCTTTGCATCGAAGGCGTCATCGATCAAACGGCGACCTCATTCCGCTCGGCCTGGGCGTTGATCGGCAATCAGTACGCGCGCGTCGTTGCGATCGCTGTGTTGGAGAGAACCAAAGACAGCAACCTTCGCGTGATCGACATCGCTTTGCAGCTTTGCAATAGCGCATTCATCCCCTGCGATTCCAGTTACGAAGTAGCCGTGGCGAATCGCCTGGTCTCGGAATGGCGGGGCTTCCGTAAACCACTTCGTCTGCGCGCCGGCGACGCCCTCTTACCTGACTTCTTGCTAACGGACACGGCACAGAAACAGCGATCGAGGTGTATGGGATGAAAACCAACCAAGCGTACCTAAAGCGCAAGGCACAAAAGCAATCACTCTACGCCCAACAGCGTATGGCGTGCGTCGAGTGGGTGCCGGCTTCCAATCTGACTTTCGTGTGTTTGCCCACTCGTCGTTGATGCGTTGTCTCCGTCCTCACTACACGATCACATCGCGCCTTGACACGACCTCCTTCCCGGATAGCGTTGCCTTATGTCTCATTCATGAACCGACAATACGCCGCGCGTCGACAGTCGCCGTGCAATGGGCCCACCAAAATCGAGCGAAGGATCGAACGAATGACTGACGAACAGATTGAAACGCTGAAGGCTGCTGCGCGAGGCGCAACGCCACAAGACATCGATACGGCCGAGAAATTTAACCCGTTACGGAGACTATAGCTACACCGAGTGCCCGGTCTGCCGCGGCGAAGGCCATGTCCAGCTTGAAGCAGACTTCTGCAATTACGACACTACGGCAATCGGCGTGCAATTCTTCTATGGCATTGGCAATGCCCATGGTGCGACCGAGGTGTATTTCCGCGCGGCCAGCCCAGCGAATGTGCTCGCGCTGATCGCGCGGCTTGAACGTGCTGAAGGCCTTCTCACCGCGATCGCGAGCGACGCACAGGCGGTGACGTACTGCCAGGTAGGCTCGGAAAGCAGCCCCATGCCTTCAACCATCAAGAATGCGGCTATTGCGGCCGCCGCACCTCGCCCCGCTCTCGAGAGCGATACGCAGGCGGTGGGCGAAGTGTACGAACATCAGGATGGGACGTTTCGCATTAGCGTGCAGTACTATGGTGATGCTCCCGTCAGTTGACACGAAGCTCCCCCCCAAAGCAAAGTCGAGAACGTCGGCGAGGACGATTACATCGTCATGTCGCGCGGCCACCACGATCTGCACGAATTCATGCGCCAGGTCCGCGAAGAAAGTTACGACTGGCCGCTCGGGATGCCGACGCACCATTGGATCAAGCGCACGCATGCCCCGCATGGTGTTGATACCACTTTGTCTCCGACGGAACGTCCGGCGCACTCCCAGCTACGTATGCGCATGAGGCGTATGGCGACAAGCGCTACGGATGACTTGTGCCTTCATACACGAGCGTTCCACTTTGTTCGTGGCGACCGTGGTAGTGAAACACCGATCGCGAGATACCTGATATGAGCGAAGTTTCAAATCGACCTGACATCCTCACTGTCAGTGGCAACTATTTTGACTTCCTGACGCCGCACGAAAGCACGTTCGACATTGGCGACATTGCGCATGGTTTGTCGCATATTTGTCGCGTCGCCGGACAGACGAGCGAGTTTTACTCGGTTGTCTCAGTGAGCCACCTCGTATCCCACGAGCATGCGCTCGCTGGCCTTTTGCACGACGCCGCGGAAGCGTTCATCGGCGACGTGAGCAAACCGCTCAAACGCCTGCTGCCCGACACCGCGAAATTGAGACACGGGTCGAGCGGGCCGTGCTCAGCCGTTTCAGAATCTCGCTTCCCCTGGCTCCCGAAGTGAAGCTCGCCACCGAACAGCGTGACCTGATGCCGGCACACAGCGATGAATGGCAACTGATCGCAGGCATTGCACCACTCAATGAAACTGTTACTCCGCTACCACCGAAAGAAGCACGCGAGCTTTTTGCGGCGGTATCACGACCTGCTCAGCGCTTGACCAAACAGGCTACGAACGGGCGTCTTTGGCGAGAGAACATTAACGAGAACACAACGATCGAGTGGTGCGATGCCACTTTCAACCCTTTTGAAGGCTGCCAGAAGGTCAGCCCAGGATGCGATAACTGCTATGCGGAAGCCCGCAGCGGGCGCTTTTATGGCGGCCCGGCCATCAATTGGGGACCGGGCGCGCCCGTCGTCGCACATCGGAAGCGAATTGGCGCAAGCCGCTGGCGTGGAATGCGGCACATGAAGCGTTTTTCGCGGAACACGGCCGGCGTCGCCGTGTCTTCTGCGTGTCGCTCGCCGACGTATTCGACAACGCCGTGGATCCGAAGTAGCGAGCCGACCTGTTCGACCTTATCGAGAAGACGCCCAATCTCGATTGGCTTCTGCTCACCAAGCGCATCGGCAATGTACCGTCGATGATTACCCAGACGGCGCAGTATCGCTTCGACCTTGAATGTATCGAACAGCCCCGCTTGCCCGATAACGTATGGCTGGGTGCCACGATCATCAATTAGGAAGAAGCGGATCGCGACATCGCCAAACTGCTTGCCGTGCCTGCGCCCGTGCGATTTCTCTCGATGGAACCACTCCTCGGCCCAATCACCTTCCGCTGGGCTAGCTGGGTCGATCACCACGACGCGCTTCAGCGCGCGGGAGGCGTCGATTATCTCGAAGGCCTGCGCGGCATCGACTGGGTGATTGCCGGCGGCGAAAGCGGTCGCGGCGCTCGCCCGATGCATCCCGACTGCAACCATCAGGATACTCTTTAAGGCACGCGTGCTCGGGCGTATCCGCTTCCATGTAATAGATCGGGTTTGCTGCGGCCAGGTGCGACTTTGCAGCCGCACCATCGTCATTCGCTAGCTGGCGCTCGAACTCGTCCCAATCGGCGTCGCTCGGATTTTCGAAGTTCACGTATATCTCCTACAGCGCGTGCGCTTAAGTTTGCGGATTACGACTGCTAACCGAGGGCTCACTTTAGCGTGGGGCCGCTCTTTGTCCCATCAGTCGCTGGAGCGTCTACCGGATCGATCTTTCCATACTTGTAGCGGTAGCTGATCGCCTGTTCCTGACCTTCGACGAACGCGGACGTGGCCTTCAACTGAGGATCGTGCAGCACAATTTGTTCATCCACTTCTTGCAACATGTGCCACTGAGTTACCCGGATCATCGTCCCTACGTAGTCTTTGTCGTGGACGGCCTCAGCGGGCTTTACCTCGCGACCGCCGCGGGGCGCTTGCTCTTCGATGCCCCGTCCCTCAAGCCGATCCGGCTGGTCAGTCATGAGGATTACAACGCGATCGCCTCAAGTCGCGTCGCGGCTTAACCTCGGGCAGGGTTAATCTCAAAGTCTGGACTTGCATGAGCGAGCATAGCTATAATGCAAAACCATGACTGACGAACTGTTCCCTTGCGACCATTGCGGGGGCAAATGGACCTTTGGTTATTCTTACCGCCTGCTCAAACGCCCGTCTGAACCAGCGCGCGACTACTTGAGCGCCAGTCCCCATATCGCCCCCGAAATTCGCCCCGAAATGAATGATACGGAGGCCCGTTCGTTGTACGCCCTTCCCCAGGAACCAGTCATCTGCATCTATTGCGAGGGTTGCGGGATGCAAACGCCTTGGTTCCCGTGGGCAAAGACCGTCATGCAGCGTTCAATAAAGCGGGCGAGATCTGGAACGCCCACACGCGACGCCCGAAGGCCAAAGAAGGTGATCTGCTCAAACTTATCCGCAAAGAGATCGGCTCAGTGGATGACGCCTATTTGATCAATCTGCTTGCTCGCAACGAAGACGATTGGGAAAAGCAGGGACCGGTTTTCGGGATGGTCGCTAAGAAGATTGCGGATAGCAAAATAACCTTTAGCGATTTCTGGCCCGTCGATACAGTATTCAACGATGCCGCCCGTTATCGAAAACTTCAGCAACTTGCCAAGCGCATCTACATCGACGGGATCGCCTCGTATCAGTTTCCCCGCATCCCCGCCACGGGCGGCGACGAGCACGGTAGTTTCGAAAATGCCGTGAACGCGGCGGTCGACTATCTTCCCGATCGTGATCGCTGGTAGTTTGCGAGGCGTTTGACTTCGCGGCCCGATAGCCATACTGAGTGTAGATCAGGTCGCCGACTGGACACTTCACTTACGGACGAACCGCACGTCTCCTATCGAATACATCCGCGCCGCTTATCGCCTTCGTGTTCAGCTCGCACCGCAATTGCTAACCGCCCTCGCACTCACCGTCATCCTCACTTACCATGCGATGATAAGCCCGCTGCTGGACTGGCTACTCAAATCACTGCTGGAATCGCTAACACGTCAGCGATTCCAGCAAACTACAACTTGAATAGTCTATTTTAATTGCGGCGGACTTCTCTTGCGCAGCACGAGTTATAGCTCGACAGATACGCATTGGCCTTCCGTGGACGGCTATGTCCCGCCGCTGCCACAATCTGATACATCGCCTTCCTATGACGCTTGATTTCGGCTTTCTCAACTGATTGCTGGAGTTCGATCGACACAATTCGCGCTCGACTTCCCTTGGTGCCGCGCGTCACATTCAGCAAGCCATCCTGCCGAATCGATTCCGCCGGCCTCAAGAGGAAGCTCTCCTCGACGCGCAATCCGAACGTGGCCTGAAGCTTCATCTGCATCGCCACGACCGGTTCCATCTTCGCGATCTCGTTGAGCGTGATGACCACGTCGACGTTGTTGTCCTCCCACGACTTATCCTCGGTCGCAGTATATACGAGCCGAGCGAATCAGACCGCGTTCCTTGCGATCGACGTAATCGGCGAGCGTCCCGACAATGCTCGGTTTGTTGATCTGACCTGCCCCCCGGTTTTAGTCCGGACTATAGCTAGAGTCCGAAGTTAAATAAAGACTGTGAGGTTGCTTCATGCGCCCGGGCGAACTGCTCGGGTGCGAGATAGCCAAGCGAGCTGTGAGGCCGCTCGGTGTTGTACTCGATACGCCAGTCCTCAATGAGCCGCCCGGCGTGGCGCATCGAGACGAGCCAGTGCTCGTTCAGGCATTCCTCGCAAAACCGCCCGTTGAAGCTCTCGATATAAGCA
>LELG01000139.1 GCA_001045575.1 Candidatus Burkholderia pumila | reverse complement strand
CCCAGGTAAGAACCCACTCCTTCATCGCACAACCGCCGCATCTACGCCGCTTGACCCTTAAGCGCGAGAGCTTCGCGGTTACATGCCCGCTCGCCCTGTTCGGCAACGCCTTTTATCCGGTTAGCCTTGTCCATCGGCTCGCAGTTTCGCTTCACGCTTCCTCCCCACGTCCGGTCACCCTCGCGCAGTTGCGCTTCGCTTCGCTCGTTGTGATCAACTTGCGGTGGGACTTGCACCCACGAGTGTGCGCCCATGCATGCTGGGCGCACACGAAAAAAAGCCTGCGTTCCGGAAGGAACGCAGGCTTTCGATGAAATCGACGTTTTACTGACCGATCGTGGTGCTCACGTTCTGGCGAAGGTCGCTGCCGTCGCTGAACTGTGCGTTCTCGATGCGGCGCGCGCCCTGGAAGCGCTTTTCCCAGTAGCCGTCATCCAGATCGTCGACGCGGATCGTGTTGCCGGTGGACGGCGAGTGCACGAACTTGTTGTCACCGATATAGATGCCGACGTGCGAGAACGAGCGGCGCATCGTGTTGAAGAACACGAGATCGCCCGGCTTCAGGTCGCTCACGGTGACTTTTTCGCCGACGCGGCTCATTTCTTCGGCACGGCGCGGCAACGTCATGCCGAGCGTGTCCTGGAAGACGTAGCGGACGAAACCGCTGCAATCGAGGCCGGAATCAGGGGTGTTGCCGCCCCAGCGATACCGCACGCCGATCATGTTGAGCGCGCCGACGACGACGCCGCTGGCCTTGCTCGCCACACCCGACAGAAACGACCGCGCACCGCTCGGAGCGCTGGTGGTGTCCGTGGTGACGGTGACGTCGCTGGATTTGGTATTCAGAGCGTCGTTAATGGCGTTTTGGCTAAAACTGCTGACTTCGTCGGCGAATGCGGTACCGGAAGTTGTTGTCATCAGAAGCCCGATCAATATGCTGGCGGCGGCCCGCGCGCATGTCTGAATCATTGTCAGTGGCTGCATCGGTCGGTAGGTTTGACAATTAAAGTTTGACAATTAAAATCTGATAAATCAAAGAGATACGTAAAAATTTGATCGCATACTAGCCACAAATTATTTAACTGTCAAAAGAAATAGGAAAATACAATTGAGACCTGCATCCAATTGACGAAAAGAAAGATTTTTAGGATTGGAGTGATGCTCTTAGAAGCTTTCGTGTGTAATCGTCTGAAGGGTTCGCAAAAATCTTCTCCACGTCGCCGGTCTCGACGACAATTCCATTCCTCATCACAGCCACGCGGTGCGCCATCGCGCCAATCATTTCTAAATCGTGGCTAATAAACACGTATCCGAGGTTGTGCTTCTTCTGAATGTCGGCAAGCAGAGACAGAACTTGAGTCTGAATCGAGACATCGAGTGCGCTGGTCGGCTCGTCGAGGATAAGAATGCTCGGTTCCAACACCAACGCTCGCGCAATCCGCTGCCGCTGACCGCCTGAAAATTCGTGCGGATAACGCGTGAGCGCCGTGCGGTCTAGCCCGACTTCGCGCAGCACCGCGATCACCTTCGCTTGTCGCGCGGCAGCGTCCAGTTCCGGACGATGCCGCGCCAACCCTTCCCCACGATCCGTTCGACCGTCTGCCGCGGCGACAGCGAGCTGAACGGATCTTGAAACACTACTTGCAGATTCGAGCGCAGCACGATTTTTTCGCGTCCGTGAAAATCGGCGAGCGGACGGCTCTGAAAATGCACCGTCCCGTTCGAGATGCGCTGCAAGCCAAGCAGCGCCATTGCAAGCGTCGATTTTCCCGAGCCCGATTTCCCGACGATGCCCAGCGTTTCGCCCTGCCGCACGAAGACGGTCACGTCATCAACCGCCTTGAAGCGGCCGCGCTTGAACCAGCCTTCGAAGCCGGCAAGGCGCGTCGGGTAATCGACGGAGATCTGTCTGGCGTCGAGCAGCTTGGGCGCGATCGGCAACACTGGCAGCACGTTACGCTTCGGTTTGCTCGCCAGAAGCCGCTGCGTGTAGGCGTGCTGCGGCGACCCGAAGATCGCGTCCGTCGTACCGCTCTCGACAAGAACGCCCTTCTCCATCACTGCGACGCGTTCGGCGAAGTACCGCACCAGATTTAGATCGTGCGTAATCAGCAGCACTGCCATGCCGCGCTGTTTCGCTTCGTCGCGCTGGAATTCGAGCAGCAATTCAACGATCTGCGCGCGGATCGTCACGTCGAGCGCAGTCGTCGGTTCGTCGGCGAGCAGGAGACGCGGACGGCACGCGAGCGCCATTGCGATCATCACGCGCTGCCGCTGCCCGCCCGACAACTGATGCGGATAGCTGTCCACCCGCCGCTGTGGCGCCGTGATGCCCGTGCGCTACAGCAGCGCAATCGCGCGTTTGCGCGCCTCGCACGACGATGCGCCTCGCAACTAAATCGTCTCGCTGACCCCGTGTACAGCGGATTCAGCACCGTCATCGGCTCCTGAAAGATCATGGTGATGTCGGAGCCGCGCAGGCCGCGCATCGCGCGTTCGCTCTTCGTCAGCAGGTCTTCGTTTTCGAAGCGGATCGAACCGCTCAGTTCGGCGGCGCGCACCAGACGCAGGATCGAGAGCGCGGTGACGCTCTTGCTCGAGCCATATGCCCACCAGCGCCACATGTTCGCCCGGCCCGGGTGTCGAGATTCACGCCATCGACCGCGAGGGTGTCGCCGAAGCGCACGCGCAGGTCTCTGATGGAAAGCAGCGGTTCGCTCATTGATTGTCACCTGCTTTCACCGCATCCGCAATACGCGTGTCGAGCGCGTTGCGCAATGCATCGCCCATGAAGGTCAGCAGCAGCGTCGCAACCAGCACGCCGAAGGTCGACAGCGAAATCCACCAAGCATCGAGATTCGCCTTGCCTTGCGCGAGCAGTTCACCGAGCGACGGCGTTGGCAACGTCACGCCCAGGCCAAGAAAATCGAGGCTCGCGAGCGCCAGAATCGCGCCGCTCATGCGGAATGGCAGGAACGTGATGACGGGCGTCAGACTATTCGGCAACACATGCCGCCAGAGTGATTGATCTGCCAGTTCGACAAACCCATCGCGCGGGCCGCGCGCACATAGTCCTGCGTGCGATTGCGCAGAAACTCGGCGCGCACATAATCCGACAAGCCGATCCATCCGAACAACGATAAAAGGATGATCAACAAGATCAGCGAAGACTCGAAAATCGACGCGAAGATGATGAGCAGATAAAGCTCCGGCAACGTGCTCCAGATTTCGATCAGCCGCTGCCCGGTGATATCGATCCGCCCGCCGAAATAGCCCTGCACCCCGCCCGCCAGCACGCCCAGCACCGTGCCGATGGCCGTCAGCACGAGCGCAAACAGCACCGACACGCGAAAGCCGTACGCGAGCCGCGCGAACACATCGCGGCCGCGGTCATCGGTACCGAGCCAGTTTTCGCGCGACGGCGGCGCGGGGTTCGACCCCTTGGAGAAATAATTGAGCGTGTAGTAGTAGTAGTAGTAGTGATTCGGCGGATAGACCACGAAGTTGCCCGGCTTGTTGAAGCGGTCGCGCACGTAGGGATCGAGATAATCGGCGGGAATCGAAAAGTCCCCGCCGAAGGTCGTTTCCGCGTAGGTCTTCACGAGCGGAAAGTAGTAATAGTGTGGCCTTGATATTTGACGATGACCGGCTTGTCGTTCGACCACAGTGGTCCCGCCAGGCTGATGACGAACGCCGCCACAAAGACAATCAAACTCCAGTAGCCCATCCGATGCTGCTTAAAGCGCATCCACACGTGCTGCCCCCCCCCCCGGCGAGATCGAGGCTTGCACGCGCAGCGGCTGGCCATCGGTGGCGCTCGCGCCCCTGCGCGACAATACGGCTCGATTCAAGTCAGCGCTCCAGTTGCTCGAATTGAATGCGCGGATCGACCCAGACGTAACAGAGGTCCGAGATGAGCTTAGTCGCCAGCCCGATCAGCGTGAAGAGATACAGCGTGCCCACCCAGCACGACCGGATAGTCGCGCCGCACCACGGATTCGTATGACAGCAGTCCGAGGCCATCAAGCGAAAACAGCGTTTCGATCAGCAGATTGCCCGTAAAAAACGCCCCGATGAACGCCGCTGGAAAGCCGACGATCAGCGGCAGCAACGCATTGCGGAACACGTGCTTCCACAAGACGCGCTTTTCCGAAAGACCCTTGGCTCGCGCCGTCAAAACGTATTGCTTGCGGATTTCATCGAGAAACGCGTTCTTCGTTAGCATCGTGACGACGGCGAAACTGCCGACCACCGAGGCCACGATCGGCAACGTGATGTGCCACAGATAATCGAGAATCTTGCCGCCGAGCGAGAGCGTCGACCAGTTATCCGATGTGAGATTGCGCAACGGAAAGATCTGCCAGAACGATCCGCCGCCGAACAGCACCAGCAGCAGCACGCCGAGCACGAAGTCCGGAATCGCAAAGCCGACAAGCACGAGGAGACTCGATGCGACATCGAACTTCGAGCCGTTCTTCACGGCCTTGGCGATCCCGAGCGGCACCGATATCAGATACGTGATCAAAAACGTCCACAAGCCGATGCTAATCGATACCGGCAGGCAGTTTCGACACGATCAACGACCACGCGCTCTGATGCCGGAAATAACTCTCGCCGAGATCGAAGCGCGCGAACTTGCCGAGCATCAGGAAGTAGCGCGTAAGTGGCGGTTTATCGAAACCGTAGAGTTTCTTGAGTTGCTCGACCTGCTACGCATCGACGCCGGTATGGGTGCGCAGACCGAAGCCGCCACCGCCGCCACATTCCGACTGCCCGTGCCGCAAATCGTGCACCGCCTGTTCGACAGGCCCGCCCGGCACGAACTGGATCACGACGAAGGTCAGCGTAAGCACACCGATCAGCGTCGGGATCATCAACAGAATGCGTTTGGCGATGTAGCTCCACATGGCGCGTCCCTTATTTCTTCTTCCACCACGCCGATAGAACCCACTCTTCCGCCGCGTAATAAAGCGGCAGCGTGGACGGGTAACCCATCGTGTTCCGATACGCGATCCGATGCGGCGCCGAGTACCAGTGCGGAATCACGCCGTAGCCGTTCATCAGCACGCGGTCGAGCGCGTGTGTGGCATCGACGAGTTGCTCGCGCGTCCGCGCGTTGACGACCTTTTGAAGAATCGCATCGATGGCCGGCGACTTCACGCCCGCGAGATTGTCCGAGCCCTGTTGGTCCGCATACTTGCTGCCGAAGCGCGACACCTGTTCCGTGCCGGGAATCTGCACATCGGGCATGCGCATGCTGGCCATTTCGTAATCGAACGCGTCGAGACGCTTCTGGATCAGCGCGTAATCGACGGTGCAGAAGTTCATCGTAATGCCTAGCTTCTGCAGATTGCGCCCGAACGCGGCGGCGACCGGCTCCATCGATGCGCCGCCGCCCGTGTCATCGAGTATTTCGAAGACGAAGGGCTGACCTTTGGCATTGCGCAACGCGCCATCTTGATACGTCCAGCCCACCTGCGTTAGCAATTCGCGCGCCTTGAAGATTGGCACGCAGCGAGCCAGGCGGGTCCGTATCCGGTTGCTTCGGCATCTCGCTGACACAGATGGATCGAGCTGCTTGCGCAACGGATCGAGGATCGCAAGTTCGCCGTCAGCCGGCGTGCCCTTCGCCTGCAAATCCGTGTTCACGAAGAAACTGTCCGTGCGCTTGTACTGGCCGAAGAACAGCTGCCGGTTCAGCCATCATTGGAAGTCGAATGCGAGATCAAGCGCCTGGCGCACGCGCACGTCCTGAAACAGCGGCCGGCGCAGATTCATGAAGAAGCCTTGCATGCCCGTGCCGTTGTGCTGCGGAAACTCGCACTTGATGAGTTCGCCGTTGTCGAATCGCTTGCCGACGTCGAGCCGCACCCAGTTTCGCGCAACGTATTCGACGAGCACGTCGTACTCGCCCGCCTTGAACGCTTCGAACCGCGCGGTCGGATCGCCATACAGCTTGTATTCGATGCGCGCGAAGTTATGCGTGCCCACGCGCACCGGCAGCGACGCGCCCCAGTAGTTCGGATCACCCTTGTAGCTGATGGTGCGGACGTTGTCGTATCGCTCGATCAGATAATCGCCGCTTGCAATGGGCTTTTCGAAGGCGAGCTGATCGAAGGGAATACGCGTGCCGTCGGGCCGCATGCCCCACTTGCGCGAGAACACCGGAATGCCGCCTGCGAGCAGCGGCATTTCGCGCGTCGCCACTTTGTGTATTCGAAGCGGATGGTCAGCGGATCGACCACGACCGCGCGCGCGATCGGCCCGAAGTACACCGAGAACTGTGGCGCGGCCTGCGGGCTTTTCAGCGTCTCGAACGAAAACTTGACGTCTTCCGCCGTGACCGGATCGCCGTTCGAGAAGCGCGCTTTCGGGTTGATGTGGAAAGTAGTCGAGAGTCCGTCCGGCGCGTGGCGGGCGAATGTCATCGGCGAGAAGACAGTAAGCGCTGGCGACTTCATCTGAACTGCCTGTCGTGAGGCTTTCGAACACCAGCCCGAGACCGGGCGCGGGATTGCCGCGCAGCGTGAACGGATTGAACTTGTCGAAACTCGTCAGGCGGTTCGGATTGGCGAGGACGATGGTGCCGCCGCGCGGCGCATCCGGATTGACGTAATCGAAGTGTTTGAAGCCGGCTGGATACTTCGGCTCGCCGTATTGCGCGATGGCGTGGACTGCAAACGCGGGAGCCGCGAATCCCGAAGCACAAGCGCGGCGACGAAGCGCAAGGCATAAGTGAGCGGATCGTCGTGCGAGTCGTCATGAGCCTCTTTGGCGCGGAGTTTTCGGATATCGATGGGTCAAACGCGTCACGTCGGCGAGGCCGTTGCGATGTGAGAGAATTCTACCCAAAATCACGCGCCGGACGGCTTGACCAAAAAGGGCTTCTGAAGCCACGTTAGTTAATAAAGCCGCCGCGTGCCGCACACGTCACCGCGCCCGAGGGAAACCGCATCGTTTCCGCGCGACACTGACTTCAAAGGAGCATACATGGGCTTTCTCGCTGGAAAACGAATTCTGCTGACGGGCTTGCTGTCGAACCGTTCGATCGCTTATGGCATCGCGGAAGCATGCAAGTGCGAAGGCGCAGAACTGGCGTTCACCTATATCGGCGAGCGCTTCAAGGAGCGCATCACCGAGTTCGCCAAGGAATTCGGCAGCGACATGATCTATCAGTGCGACGTCGCCGACGACGCGCAGATCGACACGCTCTTCACCTCGCTCAAGGAACGCTGGGACAAGCTGGACGGCCTCGTGCATTCCATCGGCTTCGCGCCGCGCGAAGCAATCGCGGGTGACTTCCTCGACGGCATGACGCGCGAAAACTTCCGCGTCGCGCACGACATCTCGGCGTATAGTTTCCCTGCCCTCGCCAAAGCCGCCCTGCCAATGCTGAAAAACAGTTCGTCGCTTCTGACGCTGAGCTATCTCGGCGCCGAGCGCGCACTGCCGAACTACAACACGATGGGTCTGGCGAAGGCATCGCTAGAAGCGAGCGTGCGTTACATGGCGGCGTCGCCGTCGCTTGGCGGCAAGGGAGTGCGCGTAAACGCCATTTCCGCCGGCCCCATCAAGACGCTGGCGGCGAGCGGCATCAAGGGCTTCGGCAAGATTCTGAACTTCGTCGAAGAGAACGCGCCGCTCAAGCGCAATGTGACCATCGAGCAAGTGGGCAATGTGGCCGCGTTCCTGCTGTCGGATCTGTCGGGCGGCGTGAGCGCGGAAGTCGTGCATGTGGATGCAGGCTTTCACGCGGTCGTCGGCGGCATGGGCGCTGACGCGGAATAAGCTTCCGTTTCCAGCCTGCGAAGAAAGCGCCGCTGAGCGGCGCTTTTTTTGGTGCGCCGAGCATGCGCGACAGCTTGGGGGGGTGGGAGTCCTCGGTCCAACCTGATGGTGGTGAAGGATTAGCGAAACGCAAGGGCGTCGTCGTGAGGCGGAGTCTGAAAAGCGTGTAGCAAAGCCAAGACCTGACGAACAGAAACCAGATGTGAGGCTTACCCGGGCGGACGAGCGAGCCGATGAGCCGATGATCGCGAAGTCCATAGCCATCAAGGTCCGGGGTGGTAGATCTAGCGGGTGCGTGGCGAAGGCGGTTGGGCTTACTTCGGGAGGCCTGCGCGGTGTCCTGGGGCTCGCAAGGATTGTTGATCGCCGTGCAGGAGTCAACAGCGGGCATAGTAGGGCAGCGATGTCTGAAGGCCCAAACGGAGAGGAGCGGCGAGTAAGCCGGAGTTCTCGACATGGAAGAGCAGCGGAAAAAGCAAAGCGTCCTTGACGGCGAGGGTCTGGGTGAAGCCCGGATGAGCGCCGCCCGAGAGGCTGAACCTATCTATGGCGGCGAACCCGGAGCCAGCCCGTCGATTTGTGACCGACTTAATGGAGGAAATCTATGAGCGGGAGAACCTGCAGCAGGCCTTGAAGCGAGTCAGGGCTACATCCAGGCGGGACACCGCTGGGTCGTAGACCTGGCTCACGAGAAATTCTTCGAGCGCGTGAGCCACGACATCCTGATGTCCCGGGTGGCGAAGCGGGTCAGCGACAGACGAATGCTGAAGCTGATTCGTTGCTTCCTCGGCGGGCGTGCTGGAAAACGGGCGGTTGGTGCGACGGACGAAGGCACACCCCAAGGCAATCCTCTATCGCCGTTGTTATCTAATCTGATGCTCGACAAGAGTGAGTTCGACGCCGTGTTCGCTGCGTCTTCTGGAAACAGTGGGGCAACAGCCCAACCGCTTCCGGGAGCTGACGGTTCGCGGGGTCGATCGG
>LELG01000138.1 GCA_001045575.1 Candidatus Burkholderia pumila | reverse complement strand
GGGTCCAGAACCGGGTTGCAGCACCTGCAACAGCGCTGCTGGATCAGTCGGTCCGCTACCGTCGGGATGCCAAGCTCGCGCTCGCCGCCCTCCGGTTTCGGAATCCTCACCCGTCGTACCGAACTGCGCAGTTGCGCTTCGCTTCGCTCGCTGTGATCAACTTGCGGTGGGACTTGCCACCCACGAGTGTGCGCCCATGCTGGGCGCACATGAAAAAACCCGAGTCGGTTTCCCGCTCGGGCTCGTTACTGCTTCGGAAACGATCAGCGTGTCGTCTATCTCAACCCACCGCCGATGCCGCCTTCGATGCGCTGGCCGCGCCGTAATCGGCCGGTGCATCGGCGGGACGCGGCGCATCGCCGGAATGCTCGATCCAGCCGCCGCCGAGGTATTGATAAAGATCGACGAGGTTGGTCAGGCGGTTCAGCCGCGCCGTGATCAGCGTCTGCTGCGCCGAATACAGATCGGTCTGCGCCGTCAGCACGCTCAGATAACTGTCCACGCCGTTGCGATACCGCAGGTCCGACAGTTCCAGCCGGCGGCTCTGCGACTTCACGAAACGTTCGAACGACTGAATCTGCTCGTCGTACGTGCCGCGCGCGGCGAGACCATCGGCGACTTCGCGGAACGCGGTCTGGATCGCCTTCTCATAGTTGGCGATCTCGATCCGCTTCTGCACGTTCGCCAGCTCGAGATTGGCCACGTTCGTGCCACCTTCGAAGATCGGCAGCGTAATTTGCGGCGGCGCGAACGACCACGCCGCCGAACCCGGCTTGAACAGGCCGCCAAGCGTCGGCGACAGCGTGCCAAAGCTGCCCGTCAGCGAAACGCGCGGGAAGAACGCCGCACGCGCCGCGTTGATGTCCGCATTCGCCGCCAGCAGCGACTGCTCCGCAGCCGCGATATCCGGACGACGCGTCAGCAGATCGGACGGCAGGCCGGCGGGAATGTCAGCCAGCATGTTTTGCGAATCGAGCGGCATGCCCTTCGGCTGATCGTCGGGCAAGGGCTCGCCGATCAGCACGACGAGCGCGTTTTCCGACTGCGCCCGCAAACGCGCCTGCACCTGCAGGTTCGCCTGCGCTTGCTGCACGATGCCTTCCGACTGGCGCAGATCCAGTTCCGAACCCGTGCCGTTGTCGAATTGCAGCTTGGTTATGCGATACGACTCCTGCGCCGTCTTCAGCGTGTTCTGCGTGACGACGAGCTGATTGTCGTAGGCGAGTATCGTCAGATACTGGTCCGCCACTGACGACACCAGCGCGATTTCCGCCGCCTTGCGCGATTCCGCCGTCGACAGATATCGCGCCAGCGCCTGATCCTTCAGGCCGCGAATGCGCCCGAAAAAGTCGATTTCCCACGACGCATTCAGCCCGACCGAGTACTGGTTCGAGATGGTCTGGTCGAAGAACGACAGATTCTTCGGCGTGCGCGACTTGCTCTGCGAAGCGGCCGCGTCGAGCGTCGGGAACAGGCCCGCGCGCGTGATCTGATACTGCGCGCGTTGTGCATCGACGTTCAGCACGGACACGCGCAGATCGCGGTTGTTCTTCAGCGCGAGCGAGACGATTTCGCGCAGACGCGGATCCGAGAAGAAATCACGCCAGCCGATGTCCGGCGCCGCCTGCCCGTCCGCGCTGCGGCCCTTGCTCGCGCCCGAATCCGTGCCGGGCTCCGACGCGTAGACGCCGCCTTGCGGGAACGTCTGCGAGACAGGCGCTGCCGGCCTCTCGTATTTCGGCGCGAGCGTGCAGCCAGCGGTGAATACCGTGACAGCGGCTGCGATCAATGAATGTTTAAGCATCTCAGTGTCCTTCCTTGTCCGCTTGACCGGACGGCGCTCCGCCATGCGGACCTTCGATATCGCCCAACGAACCGACCGACGGCATGTCCTTGCTCTTGCTGAATTTTGAGATCACGACGAAGAACATCGGGATCGTGAAAATCGCCAGGAAGGTCGCGGTCAGCATGCCGCCGATCACGCCCGTGCCGATCGCGTGCTGGCTGGCCGAACCCGCGCCGTTACTGATCGCAAGCGGCAGCACGCCGAGAATGAACGCGAGCGAAGTCATCAGAATCGGGCGCAACCGCAGGCGCGCCGCTTCCATCGCCGCTTCCATCGTCGTCATGCCCTGCATACGCAGTTCACGCGCGAATTCCACGATTAGAATGGCGTTCTTCGCGGACAGACCTACCGTCGTCAACAGGCCGACCTGGAAGAACATGTCGTTTTCCAGACCGCGCAAGGTCGCCGCCAGCAGCTCGCCGAGCACACCCAGCGGCACCACCATGATGACCGAGAACGGAATCGACCAGCTTTCGTACAGTGCGGCCAGACACAGGAACACGACGAGGATCGAGATGCCGTACAGAATCGGCGCCTGCGAACCCGACTGGCGTTCCTGATACGACAGACCCGTCCATTCGTAACCGATGCCCGCCGGCAGCTTCGCCGCGATGGCTTCGATCGCCGTCATCGCCTGGCTCGTGGACTTGCCCGGAGCCGCCGCGCCCTGGATTTCCACCGCCGAAATCCCGTTGTAGCGTTCGAGCTTCGGCGAACCGTAGATCCACTGTTCCGTTGCGAACGAGGAGAACGGCACCATGGTTCCGCCGGAATTGCGCACGTACCACTTGTTCAGGTCTTCCGGATTCATACGGAACGGTCCTTCACCCTGAACGTAGACCTTCTTGATCCGGTTGTCGACGTCTAGGAAGTTGTTCACATACGACGACGCCCACGCAATCGAGAATGTCTGGTCGATGTCTGTGATCGTCACGCCCAACGAACTCGCCTTTTCGCGATCGATGTTAACCTTGAACTGCGGGATATCGTTCAGGCCGTTCGGACGCACCTGCGCGAGCGTCGGGTCCTTCGCCGCCATGCCGAGCAGCATGTTGCGCGCCTCCATCAGCTTCGCGTGGCCCACGCCCGCGCGATCCTGCAACTCGAAGTCGAAGCCCGCCGCCGTGCCGAGTTCAGGAATCGAAGGCGGATTCACCGAGAACACCAGCGCGTCCTTGTACGGCGCGAACTTACCGAACATCCGCCCGACCAGCGCCTGCACCTTCTGGTCGCCGTGCTGACGCTGCGCATAGTCCTTCATCCGCACGAACACGAGGCCCGAGTTCTGGCCGCGGCCCGCGAACGAGAAGCCGTTCACCGTGAATACCGACTCGACGATGGACTTCTCGTCGTTGAGCAGATAGTCCTGGATGTCCTTCAGCACGTGCGCCGTGTATTCCTGGGTGGAACCGGCAGGCGCCTGCACAAGCGCGAACATCGTGCCCTGATCTTCGTCGGGCAGGAACGACTTCGGCAGACGCGTGAACAGCAGACCGACCGCGACGATCATCACCAAATAGATGATGAGCCAGCGGCCCGAACGCCGGATGACATGCTGCACGCCACGGTGATACTTCTCCTGGCTCTTGTTGAAGTTGCAGTTGAACCAGCCGAAGAAGTCCTTCTTCTCGCCCGTGTGCCCTTCCGGATGCGGCTTGAGGATCGTCGCGCACAGCGCCGGCGTCAGAATCAGCGCGACCATCACGGACAGCACCATCGCCGCCACGATCGTCAGCGAGAACTGCCGGTAGATTGCGCCGACGGAACCGCCCGAGAACGCCACCGGCACGAACACCGCCGACAGCACGAGCGCCACGCCGACCAGCGCGCCGGTGATCTGGCCCATCGCCTTGCGTGTCGCTTCGCGTGGCGATAAGCGCTCTTCCGCCATCACCCGCTCGACGTTTTCCACGACCACGATCGCATCGTCCACCAGCAAGCCGATGGCGAGCACAAGACCGAACATCGACAACACGTTGATGGAAAAACCCACCGCCGACATGATCGCAAACGTGCCCAACAGCACGACCGGCACCGCGATGGTCGGGATGATCGTCGCCCGCAGGTTTTGCAGGAACAGATACATCACCAGGAACACCAGCACGATACCTTCGATCAGCGTCTTGACCACTTCCTCGATCGACAGGCGTACGAACGGCGTAGTGTCGTACGGATACTTCACGACCAGGCCATTCGGGAAGTGCTTCGACAGGTCGTCGACCTTCTGGCGCACCAGCTTCGCGGTGTTGAGCGCGTTCGCGCCCGTCGCGAGCTGAATACCGAAGCCCGCCGTCGGCTGGCCGTTGTACTTGGTATCGAAATTGTAGTTTTCGCCGCCCAGTTCGATGCGCGCCACGTCCTTCAGACGCACTTGCGAGCCGTCCTGACTCACCTTCAGCAGAATGTTGCCGAACTGTTCAGGCTTCTGGAGCAGCGTCGCTTCGGTGATGGTCGCCTGGAGCATCTGCCCCGGCACGCCAGGCGTGCCGCCCAGCGAACCCGCCGCCACCTGCACGTTCTGATTGGTGATGGCCGTTTTCACGTCCACCGGCGTCAGCGCGAAATTGGTCAGCTTGTTCGCATCGAGCCAGATTCGCATGGCGTACTGCGAGCCGAACAGCGTCACCGTACCCACGCCGTCGATACGCGAAAGCGGATCCTGAACCTTCGACGCCACGTAGTTCGCAAGGTCGTACTTGTTCATGCTGCCGTCTTCCGACACGAACGCCAGCACCAGCAGGAACGACGAACTCGACTTCGTGACCTTCGTGCCCAACTGCTGCACGACCTGCGGCAGCAGCGGTGTCGCCAGTTGCAGCTTGTTCTGCACCTGCACTTGCGCGATGTCCGGATTCGTGCCCGCCGCGAACGTCAGCGTGATGGTCGCCGTGCCCGAGTCATCCGACGTGGACAACAGATACAGCAAGTGATCGAGACCGCTCATCTGCTGTTCGATCACCTCCGTCACGGTGTTTTCCACCGTGCTTGCCGATGCGCCCGGATACGACGCGCTGATCTGGATGGCAGGAGGCGCGATCGTCGGATACTGCGCGACCGGCAGCGTGAAGATCGACGCCATACCGGCCAGCATCAGAATGATAGCGATCACCCACGCGAAGATCGGGCGATCGAAAAAAAACTTGGCCATTGAGCAGGCTCCCTGTTATTGCGTGCTCGAAGGAGCCGACGTGCCCTGCGTACCGCTCGCGTTCTGCGCGTTCGGCGGCGTGCCGACGCCCGCGCTCGCACCCGAAGCCGATGCAGCCTGCGCGCCCGAAGCGGCAGCGGCGTTACCGGTCGGATACGGGAATTTGGCGTCGACCGCCTTCACTTCCATGCCCGGCTTGGCCTTCTCGATGCCGTTCACGATCACGCGGTCACCCGCGCTGATGCCCGAATCGACGA
Source organism: Candidatus Burkholderia pumila (assembly GCA_001045575.1). Taxonomy (GTDB): domain Bacteria; phylum Pseudomonadota; class Gammaproteobacteria; order Burkholderiales; family Burkholderiaceae; genus Caballeronia; species Caballeronia pumila. The sequence continues at coordinate 3,621 of LELG01000138.1, read as the reverse complement.
CCCAGTTCTGGCTGTATGTGCCACTGGTCACGAGCTGACGCAGTTCGACCTTATTGTCCTTGTTAACGACGAGCACGGTCGGCTGGCCCTTCTGATCGTGCGTTACGCCGATCTGCGGCACGACGAGCGCGTGATCGTTCACGCCTTCCTGAATGCGCGCGCGCACGAACATGCCCGGCAACAGCACGCGGTCCTTGTTCTGGAAGATCGAGCGGACGGTGACGGAGCCGGTGCTCTGGTCGACGCTGACATCGGAGAATTGCAGCTTGCCCTGCTCCGAATACGTGCAGCCGTCTTCGAGCACGAGCTGCACCTTCGCGGCGTGGAGGCCTTCAGTTTGCAGACGCCCTTCCTGAATCTGGCGGCGCAGCTTGAGGCCGTCGACGCTGGATTGCGTCAGGTCGACATAAATCGGGTCGAGCTGCTGGACGGTCGTGAGCAGCGTCGCGGCGCTAGCCTGCACGTACGCGCCGGGCGTGACCTGCGACAAGCCGGTGCGGCCGGAAATCGGCGAGACGACGTCGGTGTAGCCGAGGTTGATCTGCGCCGTGTCGACGGCGGCTTTGCCGGCGGCGACATCGGCGGCGGCCTGGCCTTGTGCGGCGACGGCGTTGTCGTAGTCCTGCTTCGACACGGCGTTCTCGGCGACCAGCACCTTGTAGCGCTGGACTAGCGCATTTTGCGTCGCCACGTTCGCCCGCGCCTTGGCGAGCGTCGCCTTGGCGTTGTTCAGTGCGACGATATACGGCGCCGGATCTATCTTGTAAAGGCGCTGGCCTTGGCTGACGTCATCGCCTTCGATGAATTCACGGCGCAGCACGATGCCGTCCACCCGCGCGCGCACTTGCGCGACCAGGAACGCATTGGTGCGGCCCGGCAGATCGACGGTGACCGGCACGCTCGTCGGCTGCACGGTGACGATGCCCACTTCGGGCGTTTGCGGCGGAGGTGCTAACTGTTTTTGTCCGCAGGCGGCCAGGAAAACGGCAGCCGTCGCGGCAGTGATTAAGCGGAGCGGTATCCGTTCGACGCGCATGGAGCGACCTCTATCTGAGACTGAGTGCGAAGTGAGTGAGCGACGGCCTTCCCCGAGGCATATGCCGCGCACGTGCGTCGTGAGACGCTGACCAGTAGCAGTGAAACCAACGGCGAAACGGCGATAAGCCGGCCGACTGACACATCGGGCCGGCCCTTACATCGGATCCGGGCGGCGCTTTCAGCACGCTGCCAATAGCACGAGGCGACCGGAATCAATCATCTCGAAAATGAGGCGCTAACCACACTACATCACCGCTAAGACGACTTGGGCGGGCTAACTGGTCGGTGGGTGGTATTGTATATACATTCTAAATGAATGAAAAAAAACTAGCGCAATCCAATCTTACAGCGCGTTAGAGAACTTTCCTTGAACAATTCAGGCAACTAGACAGTTTTCTGACACGGTGGCCACTAAAACGGCCGCCGTCACCACACATCCGGGAGTAGACGGCGAATGAGCCGCACATCATGGTCAGACGAACCAAGGAAGAAGCGCAGGGGACACGGAACCGCGTGCTGGCCACGGCGGAGCTCGTTTTCTACGAGAAAGGCGTGTCGCATACGACGCTGCGGACATCGCGCAGGCGGCGGGCGTGACGCGCGGCGCGATCTACTAGCACTTCATCAACAAGACCGATCTTTTCAACGCCATGTCTTTTCAACGCCATGTTCGACCGCAGCCTGCTGCCGCTGGACGAACTGGTGGAAAGCACGCTGGACGGGAGGAAAGAGAAAGATCCGCTGGCGCGGCTGCGCGAGTTGTTCATCTGGTGCATGCACAACATCACGACGGACGAACAGCGCCGGCGCGTGTTCGACATCCTGTTCACCAAGTGCGAGTTCGTCGAAGAGATGGGGCCGGTGCGCGAGCGGCATCAGAACAACATGCAAGGCGGGATGGAGCGCATCGAGCGCACGCTGCGCAACGCGGTCGACAAGCAGCAACTGCCCGCGCGGCTGGACACGCGCCGCGCGACCGTCATGCTTCACACGCTTTTCAGCAGCATTCTGCACAACTCGCTACTGATTCCCGATCTGGTCGATCCCGAGCGCGATTCGGAAGCGCTGATCGATGCGAGTTTCGATGCCTTGAAGTGTGCAGTCCGGCTTTATTGCTGCCCGACGAAGCCTGAGATCACATGCCTACACGCGGCGCGAAAAACGCGAACAGCGCTATACAGACGAGCATCGTCGCCCACACCCAGCCTGGAAACCCGAGCGGATGATGCTCATGCAACTGCTGCTCGCGGTGATAATGCAGGAATCCATGACACGGCAAGCGATGCCTCAACACCCCCGCTCGCCGATGCATCGCCGGAAATTCGGTTCGATCCGCGTGTGCCTGGATTCGAGCGACGCGCACCCCCGCTGGCCGCAGAAACGAATGCCACCGCTCCTGCACCGTCCGCACCGATGGCAAACCATGCTTCGCGCGCACGACTTCGCAGAACTCGGCGAAAAAATCATCGGCGCGTTCTCGATCTGGCGCGACGGCAATCCCGCGTGCGGGTCGGTAACCGTCGCCCAGACGGTGTATTCGACGCAGGTCGCTTCGCCCTCGTCCTCAGGATTCAGTGCCACCGAGATCTGCCCGAGCAACGGAACCGACGCCATCGCCGCGCACCTTGAAACTCAGCGTGCGCGTATAAACGGGATTGTGCGGTTCGCAGAACGCCGCCGCCTGACGGGTGTGGCCCTCCGCATGCACGCGAATGTCGTAACGTGCCCGCACCGTCAGCGTGAGCACGCATTCGCCGTTCGGCGTACGCGTGAACAATTCGCAATTGTCCAGGCTGGCGCGCAGCAGCGTGAGATCGGACAGCGCTTCCCGAACGTGCTTGGGCGCGAGCGGCCCGCGCAAGGTTTCGCTAACTTCCATCCGATCCTCCGGGCTCAAAACGGCATGGATTCGTTATCGCGTGCCGGGCAAGAAGGCACGTCTGTGCGTTGAATCACTAAGAAGTCTCGTCGATGCGATCCACCCGCGTTTTATAGAATGCGAGGTAGCCGGCAATCGGCGATGCGGCATCGAGCGGCGTTTCGTAAACCTCCAGGCGGCGTTTTCGACGGGACCGTCTTCGGTCAGCAAATGGTAGTGCATGGCCTGGCTCTTGTGCGGGCAGTGCGACATGTGGATCGAACGTTCGAGGCGCGCCATGTTGACATCGGCGCGCGGGAAATAGTGCACGTCTCCTCGCCCGTTTCGATCAGCGTGAGCGAGGCGTGCGTATCGGCGTAAGTGATGCCCTGATGAATCATGCGGCAGCGCCAGCCATTCGGCGTAATCTCGACGCGATGAGCCTCTGCGTGAACTTCGTGGCCGTCGTTCGATCCGTGCTCACGTGGTGCCCTCCGGCGTGCGCGGGAAAACAGCATCCTCTTACTCTTAAGTAGAAAAGTGAACCGAACCCCAAAGGTTGGAATCAACCGTAAGGGGTTTATGGGAAAATACAAAAAGTAGACAAAGCTCGCCGCCGCCAAGGATTACTGCTCAGGCCATCTCAGCCTGATGAGGGCCGTTGCGAAGCGTCACGCTGTTGACGTTTCATCACTCAGGCAATGGGTGGCTGCTTACAAGGCGCA
>LELG01000137.1 GCA_001045575.1 Candidatus Burkholderia pumila | reverse complement strand
CATACCAGTGTCCAGCTCGTCGTGTTTCTCAGCGAGGTAGCATCGGCGCAGCCCGCCGGAAAGGAGATTCACGTGATCTGCGATAACGTGAGCAGCCACAAAACCGACGCCGTTCAAGCGTTCCTGGCTAACCATACAAACGTCTCGATGCATTACACCCCCACGCCCACGTATTCGTCATGGCTCAATCAGGATATGACGCGCTTTCACTTGTTGCTGCAAGGAGCATCGTAGATCGATGAATACGGTGATCCCGACGACCTCTGCCATCTCATCACCTACTCGCCGTATCAGAATGTGAAAGCGGACGTGACCTATCCGCCGGCGCTATTCACGTCATCATCGACGGATGATCGGGTGCCTCCCGGCCACGCGCGCAAAATGGCGGCGAAGATGCAGCCCAGGCCACGCGAACGTCTGGTATCAGGAAACGGGCAAAGGCGGACATGGGCACGGGCGTCGAGCCGGAATCGGCGTCGTCGTGTTCATCTTTCTGGCGGCAATGCTCAATTTTTTTAAGTTTAGCACAATCAGACCTTGACCGGTGCCGCATGCGAACGCAGGGCCAGCGTGCGGCCCGCGACGGTCAGCACACCGCACACTCCGATCACGATGCCCATGCCATGCGGCGAGACATCGTGAAAAAAGCCAGCGGCGAGACTCGCGAGGCGCCCAAAGCGAGCTGCATTGCGCCGAACACGGCGGCCGCCGCGCCCGCGTTCTTCGGATAGCGATGCATCAGTTCCGTCGTGCAATTGGCCGACAGCAAACCGACCACGCCGACGACGAAGAACAGGCACATGACTATCGACCACAAGCCGCCGAATCCCGTCAGCGAAATCCATCGCGACGGCCAGCGCGGCAATCACGCTGACGAAGGACGCGATGGAGATCATTTTCATCGCGCCGAGACGGCTAACGAGCTTCGTGTTCATCACATTGAACGAGATTACGATGCCGATGATGTGCAGCCCGAACAGCAAGCCCGTAGCGTAGTACTGCGATTTTACATGAAAATAATCGATGTAGACGAACGGGGCGTCGCGGTGATATATACGCAAACGCAAACATCGAGGCGAACGCCATGTCGCCGCACATCATGTGGCCCCAGCAGACGGGATTGTAAACAGGTGGCCGACGCGCGGCGAAGGACTTGCCGACCGCCGCGCTCGCGCGCTTCTCGCTTCTCCTTCGGCCAGGTTTCGCGCATACGCAGAAACGCGGTCACGCAGCACAGCGCGCCAAAAACCGTCCGCGCGATGAACACCATGCGCCAGTCGCCCAGCAACAGTAATTGCCCGCCAATCAGCGGCGCGAGCAACGGTCCGATCAAGGTGACGATGGAGAGCATCGACAGCACGCGGACGGCGCGGGCGCATCGCGGGCGATGGCGCGCGACAGCACCGACACCGCGCCCGCGCCGAGCGCTTGCAGGAAACGCACAAAGACGAGGGCATCGATGGAAAAGGCCATCGCGCAGGCAATGCTGGCGAGCGTGTAGAGCGCGATGCCGCCGAGCAGGACCGGGCGCCAACCATAGGCGTCGGACATGGGGCCGTAGAGCAGCATGCCGAATGAGAAGCCGAACATGAAGCTCGTCAGCGTGTGCCTTGTGCCTGCCGCGGCCGGACTCGCGCCGAACGATGCCGCCAGCGACGGCAGACTCGGCAGATTATATATATCGATCGATAGCGGGCCGCAAGCGGCGAGTGCGCCGAGCAACAGAATCAGCCGGGTATCGGGACGGCTTCGGGTGGGATCGGACATCGGCTTGGGTGCGGGTGGTAAGCCAGCATTGTAAGCGACGACTTTTTACCGCTTTCCGATCGTGGAAAACCATTATTCTTTATGGCATTCGAGCGCGCCTGTAAATTTCCGTGCTAACCGTATAGTTTGTTCTTCATCGTCGCATTACCGATTCGATGAAGAACACGTTCTCGGGGCGGGGTGCAATTCCCAACCAGCGGTAATCGTTCCTGCATGTCGGAACGTAGTCTGAGAGCGCTCGCCGCACTCAAGCGGCGAGGTCAGAAGACCCGGTTGGATTCCGGAGCCGACGGTCATAGTCCGGATGAAAGAGAACAGGACGGCTTGTGCCGCACTCCACTGCGTGTGGAGGCGATCGGGCGTGCTTCGCCCTGTTCACACAAAACAGGCTGAAGTCCATGAACATCCATCACGTTTCCGAAGTACAGGCAGTGTCCGCCGCCCGTTCCGACACACCGTCCCCGCATCACGTTCGTACAGGCTTGCTGGCACCGCGAGATCGTCGATCAATGCCGCAATTCGTTCGTCCAGTCGATGCTGACGAAAGGCTATGCGCGCGAAGACATCGATCTGTTCGAGGTGCCGGGCGCGTTCGAGATTCCGCTGCACGTCAAACATCTTGCCGAAAGCGGGCGCTATGAGGGCATCGTCGCGGCAGGCCTCGTCGTCGATGGTGGGCATTTACCGGCACGAATTCGTCGCGCACGCGGTCATCGATGGCCCTAATGTGCGTGCAGATCGATACCGGCACGCCGGTTTTCTCCGCCGTGGCTGACGCCGCATCACTTCCAAGGCGAAGAACATGTCCGCTACTTCAGGGACCATTTCGTCGTGAAGGGCGCGGAAGCGGGCGCATGCGTGCGCGGACACTGTCAGCAAGCTGGCCGCGCTGCCGGTCTGAGTGAATGCAGATGCGGCCGCGGGTCGCATAAAAGCCCGACCGCACAGGTCCGTTCCGGACTGACTCCGATACAATTTGATCCGTATTTCTCGCGCCGGATCGCGCTTTTGGCGCGTCCTTGCGACCGCATCCACTTTCAGCGCAGGTATTCATCATGTCCAGGAATCAAGCTCTCTTCGAACGCGCCCAGCAAACAATCCCCGGCGGCGTCAATTCGCCGGTGCGCGCGTTCCGCTCGGTCGGCGGCACACCGCGTTTCATCGAACGGGCGCAGGGTCCGTTTTTCTGGGACGCCGATGGCAAGCGCTATATCGACTACATCGGCTCCTGGGGCCCGATGATCGTCGGCCACGTGCATCCCGAAGTGCTCGACGCCTTGCAGCGCGTGCTCGCCAACGGCTTCTCGTTCGGCGCGCCGACGGAAGCGGAAATCGAGATCGCGGAGGAAATCTGCAAGCTGGTGCCGTCGATGGAACAGGTGCGCATGGTGTCCAGCGGCACTGAAGCGACCATGAGCGCGCTGCGTCTGGCGCGCGGCTTTACGAACCGCAGCCGCATCATCAAGTTCGAGGGCTGCTATCACGGGCACGCGGACAGTCTGCTCGTGAAGGCGGGTTCGGGCTTGCTGACGTTCGGCAATTCCACTTCGGCCGGCGTGCCGGCGGATATCGCCAAACATACGACGGTGCTTGAGTACAACAACGTCGAGCAGTTGAATGAAGCGTTCGCGGCGTTAGGCAACGAGATCGCGTCGATCATCGTCGAGCCGGTGGCGGGCAACATGAATCTGGTGCGCGCGACGCCCGAGTTTATCAATGTGTTGCGCGCACGCTGCGACGAATACGGCTCGGTCCTGATTTTCGACGAAGTGATGTGCGGCTTCCGCGTGGCGCTCGGCGGCGCGCATCAGGTGTATGGCATCAAGCCGGACCTCACGTGTCTGGGCAAGGTGATCGGTGGCGGCATGCCGGCCGCTGCCTTCGGCGGACGGCGCGACATCATGGCGCATCTCGCGCCGCTCGGCGGTGTCTATCAGGCGGGCACGCTGTCGGGCAACCCGATTGCCGTCGCCGCTGGCCTCAAAACGCTGCAACTGATCCAGCGCCCCGGCTTTTACGATGACCTCGCGCACCAAACCCACAAGCTCGTCGAAGGTCTCAAGGTCGCGGCGCAAGATGCGAAGGTGCCCTTCTCCGCCGACTTCATCGGCGGCATATTCGGCCTGTATTTCATGGAGAACGTTCCGGAGAGCTTCGCGCAGATTCAGCAAGGCGACACAAAGCGCTTCAACGCTTTCTTCCACGCCATGCTCGATGCCGGCGTCTACTTCGCGCCGTCCGCATTCGAAGCGGGCTTCGTTTCCAACGCGCATGACGACGACGTGATCGACGCGACGCTGGAAGCCGCACGTGGCGCTTTCGCGTCGCTGACGATTTAAGCGCACCGACCGGCGGCCGCGATGTTCTCGCAAACCGACTTCACCCACATGGAGTGCGCGCTCGCGCTCGCATCGAAAGGCATGTACACGACGACGCCGAATCCGCGCGTCGGCTGTGTGCTGGTCAAGAACGGCGAAGTGATCGGCATGGGTTTCACGCAGCCCGCCGGGCAGAACCACGCGGAAGTGCAGGCGCTGAAGGATGCACGTTCGCGTGGCAAGGAGCCGCGCGGCTCGACGGCTTACGTGACGCTGGAGCCGTGTAGCCACTTCGGCCGCACGCCGCCATGCGCGCATGCCCTGATCGATGCGCGCGTCGAGAAAGTCATCGCGGCGATGGAAGATCCGAACCCGTCCGTCTCCGGTCGCGGTCTAACCATGTTGCGCGATGCCGGCATCGACGTCCGATGCGGATTGCTCTCCAACGAAGCGCACGAGATGAACATCGGCTTCGTGTCGCGAATGACGCGGCGTCGTCCGTGGGTACGCATGAAGGTCGCAGCGACGCTGGATGGCCGCACCGGCCTTCCCTCCGGCGAAAGCCAGTGGATCACAGGCGTTGACGCCCGCGCCGATGGCCATGCATGGCGCGCCCGCGCCTGCGCGATCCTGACGGGCATCGGCACCGTGCGTGAGGACGATCCGCAACTCACCGTGCGCGCCGTCGATACGCCGCGCCAGCCGCAGCGCGTGCTGGTCAACAACCGCCTGGACGTGCCGCTCGACGCGCGCATTCTCGATGGCGCGCCGCCGTGGATCTTCCACGGCGCGAACGTCGATCCGGCGCGCATGGAGGCCTTGCGCGAGCGCGGCGCGGGCCTCGCCGAACTGACGAACGAGCACGGCAAGGTCGATCTGCCCGCCATGCTCACGGCGCTCGCGGATCGCGGCATCAACGAATTGCATGTGGAAGCCGGGCACAAGCTCAATGGCTCGCTCCTGCGCGAAAGCTGCGTGGATGAATTACTGGTCTATCTCGCTCCCAGCCTGTTCGGCAGCGCACCCGGAATGTTCGATTTCGCGCCGCCCGAGACGCTGGATGCGCGGCCGCATCTGAAGTTTCATCATATCGATCGGCTGGGCGACGATCTGCGCATTCTCGCACGCTTCGCCGAAACCACGGTCGCCAGCGACTTTCGCTGATCTAACGCAATCAAAGGTAAGCATCCGATGTTCACAGGAATCGTCACGGCGGTGGGCCGCATCGAAAAAGTCACGCCGCTGGGTGCGGAGCCGGAAACGGGCGTGCGCCTGTCGGTGGCCGCAGGCGGCCTCGATCTCGCCGATGTCGAACTCGGCGACAGCATCGCCATTCAGGGCGCGTGCATGACGGTCATCGAAAAATCCGCCGGTTCGTTCGATGTCGATGTCTCGCGCGAAAGCCTGAACAAGACCGTGGGCCTGGGCGTTGGGGGCGCGGAAGTGAATCTCGAAAAGGCGCTGCGCGCGCACGACCGTCTGGGCGGACATCTCGTCTCCGGCCATGTCGATGGTCTCGGCACCGTGTCGAAATTCGAGCTCGTGGGCGAATCGCATGAGTTGCGGATCGTGGCGCCGAAGGACATCGGCAAATATCTGGCGTACAAGGGTTCGGTGACGGTGAACGGCGTGAGCCTCACCGTGAATTCCGTCACCGACCGCGCCGAAGGCTGCGAGTTTTCCATCAACCTGATTCCGCATACGGTCGAAGTCACCACGCTCAAGGCGCTCGCATCGGGAAAGCAAGTCAATCTTGAGATCGATCTCATCGCGCGCTACGCTGAACGGATGATGACCGCGTCGTGAGACGGCGGATGGACGTAAATGCACGGTATCGTCCGCAAACAGACAGAGCAGACGATATTCTGCCATCCTCATGCACGCGCAATTCGTCGCGCGGCAGTGCTTCGAATAAGGCCGGCGAGTCGTCTTCGTCCAGCAGACGGCGTCCGATTCCGGAGAACCTTCGAGCAACAGAATCACGTCCGTCCCGTCTCGATGAGCCCGAGCAGGCGTTCGAACGCCTGGGCGTCGTTCACGCCGATCTCCGCGAGCCGCGCCTGAAAGTAATCCGAGGTGAGGACCGGCGTGTGCTGGTCGAGTGTGCTGGCTGCAATCATGGTAGTCCTGTCGTACGAGCTGAGGTGCGGCCAGTCCGCTCGGCGCGCCATTCGGCTCGATAGCATAAGCAAAACGCACGTTTTCCGAGGTGTCGTTTTCCCCGCCCAGCAATCGGCCGTGGCGTAAAATATACGTCCTTTCCCAAACCGGACTTCACGGGACGCCATCATGTTGCTCGCTTCCACACCCGAAATCATCGCCGACCTCAAGGCCGGCAAGATGGTGATCCTCGTCGACGAGGAAGACCGCGAAAACGAAGGCGATATCGTCATTGCGGCGGAATTCGTCACGCCTGACGCCATCAACTTTATGGCGAAGCACGCGCGCGGCCTGATTTGCCTGACGCTCACGCAGGAACGCTGCAAACTGCTCAATCTGCCGCTGATGACGCATCGCAACGGCACGCAGTACGGCACGGCGTTCACGGTCAGCATCGAGGCCGCGGAAGGCGTCACCACCGGCATTTCCGCCGCCGACCGCGCCCGCACGGTGCAGGCCGCCGTCGCGCACGACGCGCGCCCCGAGCATATCGTGCAGCCGGGCCACATTTTCCCGATCATGGCGCAGCCGGGCGGCGTGCTCGTGCGCGCGGGACACACAGAAGCGGGCTGCGATCTGACCGCGCTTGCTGGCCTGACGCCCACCGCCGTCATCTGCGAAGTCATCAAGGACGATGGCGAAATGGCCCGTCTTCCCGATCTGATCGAATTCGCGGAGAAGCACGACCTGAAAATCGGCACCATCGCGGATTTGATTCACTACCGCAGCCGCATGGAATCGATCATCGAAAAAGTTTCGGAGCGGACCATGCAGACTGCACACGGCCCGTTCCGCGCCATTCTTTACCGCGACGAGCCTTCGCGCTCGCCGCATATCGCGCTGGTACGCGGCACGCCGTCGCCCGACCGCGACACACCGGTGCGCGTGCACGAACCGCTGTTGGTACTCGATTTGCTGGAAGTCGACGTATCCACGCACTCCTGGACTATCGACGCCGCGATGAAGGAAATAGCCGCCCGCGATCTCGGCACCATCGTCATGCTCAATTGCGGCGACACGAAAGACAGTCTCGTGCAGACGTTCCGCTCTTTCGATCAGCAGGAAAACGCACCGCGCCGCCCGATCGACTTCAAGACGTACGGCATCGGCGCGCAGATTCTGCGCGATCTCGGCGTTGGCAAGATGCAGGTGCTCGCCAATCCGCGCAAGCTCGGCAGCATGTCCGGCTACGGCCTGGAAGTGACCGGCTTCATTCCGATGCCCGGCTGCCCGTGACGGAAGCGCATTCGGCGGTAAGCGCCTTTCTCTACTAAAACCAACGGGACCATTTCATCATGGAAATCGGACAATATCAGCCGAATCTCGACGGTGATGGCCTGCGCATTGGCATCGTGCAGTCGCGCTTCAATGAACCGGTGTGCAACGGCCTGGCGGACGCGTGCATCGAAGAGCTGGAACGCCTCGGCGTGATCGGCGAGGACGTGCTGCTCGTCACCGTGCCGGGCGCGCTGGAAATTCCGCTCGCGCTGCAAAAGCTCGCCAAATCCGGCCAGTTCGATGCATTGATCGCGCTCGGCGCGGTCGTGCGCGGCGAGACGTATCACTTCGAACTCGTGTCGAACGAAAGCGGCTCGGGCATTTCGCGCATCACGCTCGATTTCGGCATTCCAGTCGCCAATGCTGTTCTGACAGCGGAAAACGACGAGCAAGCCGTTGCGCGCATGACGGAAAAAGGCCGTGACGCTGCACGCGTCGCGATGGAAATGGCAAATCTCTCGGTCGCGCTCGAACAGTTGGGCGGCGACGACGAAGATGAAGACGAAGAAGATGAGGATCGTGCATGAAAAGCGCTCGACGCCGTTCGCGTGAACTAGCGACGCAAGGACTTTACCAATGGCTGCTGTCCGGCGCGCCCGCCGGCGAAATCGATGCGCAACTGCGCAACTCGCAAGGTTTCGACAAGGCCGACAAAGATCATCTCGATGCCATCCTGCATGGCGTGATCAAGGAATCCGAGACGCTGTCCACGGCGCTGCAATCGTGTCTCGATCGCCCGATCGAGCAGCTGTCGCCGGTCGAACGCGCGGTGCTGCTGGTCGCGGCATTCGAGTTCAAGCATCACGTGGATGTGCCGTATCGCGTGATCATCAACGAAGCCGTTGAACTGACGAAGACCTTCGGCGGCTCGGACGGCTATAAGTACGTCAACGGCGTGCTGGACAAGCTGGCCGTCGAAATGCGCTCGCTCGAAGCGCAGGCGCGCGGACGCGGCTGATGAATCAGGCTGCGGAACCGCTGGTCCGGCTGGCGTCGAGCCGCCGTTCTATGTGATGGATCTGATGAAACAGGCTCAGGCGCTGGAGCGCACGGGGCGCGACATCATCCATATGAGCATCGGCGAGCCGGATTTCACGGCGCCGGAGCTGGTTACGCGCGCGGCAACGGATGCGTTGACGCGCGGCGTCACGCAGTACACGAATGCGCTGGGCAATCGCGCCGCTGCGCGAAGCGCTTGCCCAGCATTATCTGGATGCGTTCAGGCTGAACATCGATCCGGAGCGGAATCAGCATGCCGCTCTTGCGGATAAACCATCGTGATCCGTCGATATCCATATCTGCCCTGTTTCTTGACGGCAGCTACTTGTCGCTCATTTGCAGCGCCTTCTGCTGGTAGTAAAAGGTGCGGCGAG
>LELG01000136.1 GCA_001045575.1 Candidatus Burkholderia pumila | reverse complement strand
TTCCTCGTGAAGCTGTGCCCAGACCGCGGTTTGCTGGACTTCCAGACTACGCGCCGAAAGCTGCGCCGCGAATACCTCAACGTCATGATGAACAGGCGCGGCCGGCGATAGCGGCCCGTCTTCGGATGCTCGGTCACGAGATCGTCTATGTCAATGAACTCGTGCTTCATCATCATCCATCGCCATTGCGGGATAGTCGGCAGCGCCGCAGGCTGCTTTGCGCGCAATGCCGCATGGATGCGTCTTCCGTTTACCTAAGCGCTGCGCGCCGCGCACAAGGCCTTCAGTACGATGCGCCGCGAACACACGCTGGCGCAAGGCATGCCCGCCTTGCTTAAAGGCATCACATGGGCGCATACGCGTCGGCGCGTGATTCCGGCGCGTATGCGCGACATGCGGCGCGTCGTTAGAGAGACGATGCACGCCGCGCCCGCGCCGCTTCTAAGGCTTTTTACGCTTCTACACGCAGCACGTAAAAAGGCGCGTTCGTCTCACAACGAACCAAACGAAATTTGGTTCGTTGTGAGACGAACCGCAATTCGTTTCGCCAATTCCTTCAGTGGCACAACGAATGCTAAATTGACCTGACTGCCCCACGCAATGCACGCCGTGCATGACGCGCTGGGACGCATTAGAGACGAGGGGCGTCACGTGAAAATCGCACTGATCAGTGAACATGCATCTCCGCTGGCGGTCGCCGGTGGCGTCGATAGCGGCGGACAGAATATCTACGTGGCGAACGTCGCTCGCCAGCTCGTTCGGATCGGTCATGAAGTCGATGTCTTCACGCGTTGCGATTGTTCGTTGTTGCCGCTGATCTTTCGCTTCGAGAACATCCGCGTGATCAATGTACCGGCTGGCCCCGCCGTGCAACTCCCGAAGGAGCAGCTTCTACCGCATATGGATGCGTTCGCGCGTTTCATGATCGACTTCATGAAAAACGAGGCGACGCCGTATCAGGTGGTGCATGCAAACTTCTTCATGTCGGGATTGGTCGGACTCCAAATCAAGCTCACACTGCGCGTGCCGCTCGTGACGACGTTTCATGCGCTAGGCCGCGTGCGCCGTCTGTATCAGGGCGAATCGGATAATTTTCCCGACGAGCGCTTTGCGATCGAAGACGAACTGGTCAAACATTCCGATTCCGTGATCGCGGAATGCCCGCAAGACGAAAACGACCTCATCAACTTGTATGATGCGGATCCATCGCGCATCGACCTCGTGCCGTGCGGTTTCGATCGCTTCGAGTTTCATCCGCTTGACAAGGAGAGCGCGCGCGAGCGCCTTGGATGGCCGCAGGACAAGTTCATCATCCTGCAGCTCGGGCGCATGGTGCCGCGCAAGGGTGTCGATAACGTCGTGCGAGCGCTGAGCCTTTGCGTGAATGAACATGGCGAAGAGGCAAACCTGTATGTCGCGGGCGGCAACTCCGACGAAGCGAACGACATTGCGACGCCTGAAATCGGCAGACTGCGCGGCATTGCGCGTGAATGCCGTATCGAAGAGCGTGTGCATTTCGTCGGACGTCACGGACGCAAGTCGCTGAAGCACTTCTATAACGCAGCCGATGTCTCCGTGACGACGCCGTGGTACGAACCGTTCGGCATCACACCACTCGAAGCGATGGCATGCGGACGGCCCGTGATCGGCGCGGATGTCGGCGGCATTCGTTACTCGGTAGCGCACGGCGAAACCGGCCTGCTCGTGCCGCCGAAAGACCCCGCGGCGCTGGCTCAAGCGCTCGTCAGACTGAAACGCAATCCCGAGCTTGCCGAACGGATGGGTGAAATGGGCTATGCCCGCGCCCGCACCCTGTTCACGTGGCCTGGTGTGGCGGAATCGCTGGCGCAGGTGTATGCGCACGTGGCCGGTGTGCAGGTGCCGAGCGTGCCGCGTGTCGCGGCAGGCGGAGCGTCCAGATGACCGACACGGCGCGAGCGCGGGCCGCAATCTTCATCGACAAGGATGGCACGCTGCTGGACGATGTGCCCTATAACGTCGATCCTGCGTTAATGCGACTTGCACCCGGCGCATTCGATGCGCTGGCGTTGTTCGCCACGTTCGACGCGCCGTTGTTCATCATCAGCAATCAAAGCGGCGTGGCGCTCGGCAAGTTTCCCGTCGATGCGCTCGATGCCGTCGAAACGCGCCTTCAAACGCTCGCCGCCGATGCAGACGCGTCGTTCGAAGGCGTGTATTGGTGTCCGCATCAGGCATCGGATGAATGCGACTGCCGCAAGCCTGCGCCCGGGATGATTCTGCAAGCGGCGCGTGAGCATGACATCGATCTGTCGCGGAGCTGGTTCGTCGGCGACATTCTCAACGATGTCGAAGCGGCGCATCGCGCGGGCTGCCGCGCGGTGCTGATTGATAACGGCAACGAGACCGAATGGCTGCGTGGACCGATGCGCGAGCCGGACGTGATCGTGGTGAACATGTTCGAAGCGGCACGCGCCATCGCTCCGTTTTTCATGATGGAGCCTGCCCGTGATTGAAGCCCACGCACGCAAGAACGCAGCCGCCGAGCCACGCGACTGGGGCGCAGACGTGAAGCGCATTCTGTGCATTCGTCTCGACAATCTCGGCGATGTGTTGATGACCACACCCGCCATTCATGCGTTGCGTAAAGCGCAGCCAGACCGCTATATCACCCTGCTCGCGTCGCGCTCGGGCATGGCGGTGGCGCGTTTTATCGACGATATCGACCAGGTCATCGAATACCATGCGCCCTGGGTCAAACAGCCTGGCCCTGCCGATCCAGTGAAAGACCTTGCGATGCGCGAACGCCTTGCACAAGGGCAGTTCGATGCCGCCGTCATCTTCACCGTCTACAGCCAGAATCCTCTGCCTGCTGCCATGCTTTGCCATCTCACGGGCATTCCGCTGAGGCTCGCGCATTGCCGAGAAAATCCGTACGGTTTGTTAACCGATTGGGTTCAGGAAACCGAGCCGCAACAAGGCACGCGTCATGAAGTCGAACGGCAGCTTGCGCTGGTGGCACAAGTCGGCGCACGCGCAGCGGACCTGCACATGCGCTTCACCGTGCCCGATGACGACGCCGTCTCGCTCGCGCAAAAGCTCCAGGCACACGGCGCGGACTTCGATGCGCCGTATATCGTGGTGCATCCGGGCGCGACCGCTGCATCGCGGCGCTGGCCTGCCGAACGGTTCGCGCAGTTCATCCGACGCATTGGCGCGGATATGAAGTGGCCCGTGCTCGTCACCGGTTCGCAAGACGAAAGCGCGCTGGTGCGCGAAGTCTGCGACTCGAATCTCTACGCGGTGGACATGGCAGGCGCGCTCGAGCTCGGCGAACTCGCGATGCTCATTCAGCGCGCGCAAGTGCTGGTGTCGAACAACAGCGGACCGGTGCATCTCGCGTCGGCATTGAACACGCCTGTCGTCGATTTGTACGCGCTGACCAATCCGCAGCATATGCCCTGGCTCACGCCGCATCGCGTGTTGTATCAGGATGTTCCGTGCCGGTGGTGTTATCGAAGCGTCTGTCCCGAAGGCCATCATGCGTGCCTCACGGGCGTTACGGTGGACGACGCCGTGTCCGCGGCGACTGCGCTGATCGAAGCGAAACATCCTCCTCTCCAATTACTCATCCAGCCCTGCTAAACCATGTACACACTGGGAATCAACGCAGTTTATCACGACAGCGCGGCGGCGCTGGTGCGCGACGGCGTCGTCATTGCGGCGGCCGAAGACGAGCGCTTCACTCACGTGAAGCATGCGAAGCGCCCCGTGCCGTTCTCGACATGGCAGCTTCCGTTCGATGCCATCAACTATTGCCTGAAGGAAGCCGGCATCGAACTGGCGGACGTCGATCAAGTTGTTTACTCGTACGATCCGGCGCTGTTCTCGGGCGTGCCGAAGGGCATGAAAGTGAGCATCGCGCTGCCGTTCATGCCGTCGGAATCGCCGGTAACGAATCCATCGGAAAACCCGTGGGATCCGCTATTTCTGAGCTATATCGTCAATGCGAAGTGGCAATTGCTCGACGGCGCGCCGCATCATCTGAAGAAGCGGTTTGTGAGCGGCGGACGCAAGCCGGACTTCGCGTGGCATTACGTCGATCATCACCTGTCGCATGAAGCGAGCGCGTTTCTCGCCGCGCCCTTCAGGGACACCGCCGTGCTGACGATGGACGGTCGCGGCGAAGGCGTCACCACGAGTCTCGGCCAGTTCGTCGATGGCGAATACAAGCGCCTGAAGCAGGTGGAATTGCCGCATTCGCTCGGCCTGCTATATGAAGCGTTGACGGGTTATCTCGGCTTCCTGCACTCGTCGGATGAGTACAAGGTCATGGCGCTGGCCTCATTCGGCAAGCCGGTATATGTCGATCAATTCCGCGAGATCGTGAAGTATCGGCGCGATGGAAGCTATACCGTCGATGCACCGCGTCTCGTCGAACGCTTCGGCCCGCCGCGCGAGCGTGGCAGCGAACTGACGCAGAAGCACTACGATATCGCGCATTCATTGCAGGTCGTGCTCGAAGAAACCGCACTGGAAATGACGAAATGGCTGCATGAAAAGACCGGCCTGCCGAATCTTGCAATGGCGGGCGGCGTCGCGCTGAATTGCGTGATGAACGCGCGTCTGCGTGATCGCAGTCCGTTCAGGGAAGTGTGGGTTCAGCCCGCGGCAGGTGACGCAGGCACAGCACTTGGCGCGGCTTTGTGGACGGACTACGAGGAACGTGCGAAGCAAGGCGACAGGAGCCGCAAATGGCAAATGGATCACGCCTATCTCGGCCCTTCGTTCGATAATGCTGAGATCGAAGCATTTCTCAAGTGGACGCACGCGCCCTACCGCAAGCTGACGAATATCGCTGAAGAAACCGCCGACATTCTCGCGCAGAACAAGGTGATCGGTTGGTATCAGGGACGCACGGAGTTCGGGCCGCGTGCGCTCGGTGCGCGTTCGATTCTTGCCTCGCCCGTGGAAGCGTCCATACAGGCACGTCTGAACGAGATCAAGGACCGCGAAGACTTTCGTCCCGTTGCGCCCGTCGTGATGGAAGAGCACGCGCAAGACTGGTTCGTCGATGCACGCGTTGCGCCCTTCATGCTCTTCGTGTTCGATGTGAAGAAAGAGATGAAAGCGCGCATTTCCGCCGTCACGCATATCGACGGCACCGCGCGCGTGCAGACGGTGAATCGCTTGCAGCATCCACTTTACTATGATTTACTGAATGCGTTCAAACAACGTACGGGCGTACCGGTACTGGTCAATACGTCATTCAATACGCGCGGCGAACCGATGGTCAACTCACCGCACGATGCGCTCGAATCGTTCTGGACGTCGCCGCTGGATGCGCTTGTCATCGGTTCATTCCTCGTGGAAAAGCGATGAGTTCCTATGCGGGTTCTCTGGGAGGCAACGCCATGCATGCTTCGGCGGCATCGCCGGTGAATGCGCATGGCGGGGCGATCGCGGATATCGCCGTTGTCGTGCCGACGTATCGCCGCCCCGATATGCTCGAACGCTGCGTGCGCGCGTTGATGGTGCAGCGCTTCGATCCGTCGCGCTATGAAATCATCATTTGCGATGACGGACCCGACGAAGCCACACGCGATCGCGTCAGGCGACTCGCGCAAGAGAGTGCCGCGCCGATCCGCTACGTGCCCGTGCGCGCGACGCAGGGCCCCGCGGGCGCGCGCAATGCAGGCTGGCGCGCGACGCTGGCGCGCCGCATCGCCTTCACGGACGATGACACCATTTCCGATCCCGACTGGCTCGCCAACGGCATACGCGCGCTCGACGCGGGCGCGGACGCAGTATCGGGCAGGATCGTGGTGCCGCTGGACGAGCGACCGACCGATTACGAACTCGACGTCGCCGGCCTCGCCACCGCTGAATTCGCCACGGCCAACACCTTCGCCATGCGCGCCGCGCTCAAACGCACAGGCAGTTTCGATCCGCGCTTCACCTCGGCGTGGCGCGAGGACTCGGACCTGCAATTCGCGTTCATGAGAGCGGGGCTGACCATCGCGCGCGCGGAAGATGCGGTCGTGCTGCATCCGGTGCGGCCCGCGCGCTGGGGCGTGTGCATTTCGCAGCAGAAGAAAAGTCAGTTCGACGCCCTGCTCTATCGCAAATGGCCGGCGCTGTTTCGCGAGCGCATCCGGCGCGGTCCGCCACTGTTGTATTACGCCATGCTGCTTGCGCTTGTGGTTGCGTTTATCTCTCTCATGGGCGGCGCATACGGCACGATGGCCATCGCTCTGATCGCTTGGCTCGCCATGACATTATGGTTCGCGACGCAACGCCTTAAAATCACGGCACGCACCCGCTCGCATATCGCCGAAATGCTCTATACGTCAGCGGTCATTCCATTCCTTTCGATCTACTGGCGGATATACGGCGCAATCAAATTCCGCGTGTTCTTCCTATGAACGACGACGCCATCGAACGCATCGCCATTTTCCGGGCCTTGCAACTCGGCGACATGCTGTGCGCGGTGCCGTCGCTGCGCGCATTGCGGCGCAAATATCAGCAGGCGCATATCGCGCTGATCGGCCTGCCGTGGGCGAGCAGTTTCGTGGAACGTTATGCGCATCTCGTCGATGAACTCATCGTGTTTCCCGGCGCGGTGGGCTTTCCCGAGCAACAGGAAACGAACGTCCATCTGTCCGCTTTCTACGATTCGATGCGCGCCCGCCGCTTCGATCTCGCCATTCAACTGCACGGCAGCGGCGGCGTGGCGAACGATATCGTCATCAACATGGGCGCGCGGCACAACGCGGGCTTTCTCAAGCCCGATGAAGGCACGCGCGAAGGCGTCTTCATGCCGTGGCCCGGCGAACTACCAGAGATAGAACGCTATAACGCGCTGATGCGCCGCCTGGTTATCGATGCGTGTGATCCCGGCCTCGAAATTCCGCTGACCGACGACGACACGCGCGAGTGCGATGCGCTGATCGAAGCACACGGCATCGACGTACACAAGCTCGTGCTCGTGCATCCCGGCGCGCAACTGCCCTCGCGGCGCTGGCCCATCAAGCGCTTCGGCGAAGTGGCGAACAAGCTGTCCGTCGCGGGCTGGCAGATCGCGGTGACCGGCAGCGCAGGCGAAGCGCCGCTGACCGCAAGCGTCGCCGCCAATGTCGGCGCGCATGCGCTCGATCTCGCGGGCCGCACGTCGCTGGGCGCGCTCGCGGCGCTGGTGGCGCGAGCGAAGCTCATCGTCTGCAACGACACGGGGCTGTCGCACGTCGCCGCTGCCATGCGCACGCCGAGCGTGGTCGTCGCCTCCGGCAGCGATACGCGGCGCTGGGCCCCGCTCGATCATTCGCGTCATCGCGTGATCGCGGACTGGCCGGAATGCAGGCCGTGTTCGTATCGGGAATGCCCTTATGAGCACGAGTGCGGGCGCAATGTCGGCGTGCCGGCGGTCATCATCGCCGCGTTCGGTCAGCTTTACTCATACGCGAGAGAGGAGACACCCCAATATGTCCATCGGTAATACGCGGCGGCTGCGCGTGCTCACGTGGCACGTGCACGGCAATTATCTATATTACCTGAGTCATGCGCCGCACGACTTTTATCTCGTCACGCGGCCCGGTTATCCGCCGGGTTATGCGGGCACGGGCGGCGCACTGCCGTTCGGCTACAACGTGCATGAAATTCCAGCATCCGAAGTACCTTCTCAGGAATTCGACGTTGTTTTGTTCCAGCACAAGAATCAATGGGACGACGACCGCTTCAACCTGCTGACCAATGCACAACTCAAGCTGCGGCGCATCTATCTGGAACACGATCCGCCGCAGCAAAGCGCGTTCGAACAGCGTCATTGGGTTCAGGAATGCGACACCTTGCTCGTGCACGTCACGCATTTCAATCGCGCGATGTGGGACAACGGCGAGACGCCCACGCGCGTGGTCGAACATGGGGTCGTGATGCCAGAAGGCGTGCGGTATAGCGGTGAGATTGAACGCGGCATTGCGGTGATCAATCATTTGAAGCAGCGCGGGCGGCGGCTGGGCAGCGATATCTATGCGCATACTTCGGCGAAGGTTCCGCTCGATCTGGTCGGCATGGACGCGCAGTCGGCGGGCGGCATCGGCGAAGTGGGGAATCTGGAACTGGCGGCGTTCACCGCGCGCTATCGCTTCTTCTTCAATCCGATTCGATGGACGAGTTTAGGCCTTGCCATCATCGAAGCGATGATGATTGGCATGCCTGTCGTGGGCCTGGCTACAGCGGAATTGACGACTGTGATCCGCAATGGCGAAAGCGGCTTCATCCATACCGATATGGACGCATTGATCGACGCCATGCGTGGCTTGCTCGACTATCCCGCAGAAGCGAAGCGCCTAGGCGAAGGCGCACGACGCACAGCGCTCGAACGCTTTAACATAGAACGATTCGCGCGCGACTGGGATGAAACGCTGCGCTACGTATGCAGCTAGTCCATTGAATCAGATGAATTGCACTGGATTCGTCGAGTTGGATCGGAATACTTCCACTTCAGCGGGACAGCTTGCTTGTTGTATTGGCGGATATAACGCATGAGCTTTTTTCGAGGTCTCGGGTGCTGATGAATATACGCCGCGCGTAATGACGTCGCGCTGGATGCGGGCAAACCAGTTCTCGACCTGATTGAACCATTACGAGTACGTGGGGGTGTAATGCATCGAGACGTTTGTATAGTTAGCCAGAAAAATTTGAACGGCGTCCGTTTTGTGGCTGCTCACGTTATCGCAGATCACGTGAATCTCCTTTCCGGCTGGCTGCGCCGATATCACCTCGCCGAGAAACGAGACGAACTGGACACTGATACGTCGTGGAGCAGTCTTGCCCAGCACTTCGCCGGTAAAGACGTTCAATGCGGCAAACAAGCTCAAAGTGCCGTTTCATTAGAAACCATGACTCTCGGCCCCGGCGAGA
>LELG01000135.1 GCA_001045575.1 Candidatus Burkholderia pumila | reverse complement strand
CGCTCCGAGATCCCACTCCCCCGACTCCTACTCCTCTACAACTGCCAGCTTGAACTGCTCTGTGTACTTCGCCATGGAAAACACCCCAAAGGTTGGATCAATCTCCAACCTCTGGGGTGCAGTTCAATTCAAAGGGGCTTTTGTGTTGGGTGGTGCGAGGGAGGGGACTCGAACCCCTACACCCTTGCGGGCGTCAGGACCTAAACCTGGTGCGTCTACCAATTTCGCCACCCTCGCACGGCTGCCCCTGCGGGTGGAAGGCTTCACGACACTCATGCGCCGCTGTTCGATCCTGCCCGGCGATGATGCCGTGCCCGGCACCGGTCCACTGTGCCAAGCTTGAATTTTAACCGATTCATCAGGCGGTGTCTGCCAATTTACGGTGGTAGGCACGCGGGACTATTTCGCGCGTCCATGCAGTCTTCAAGATTGCAGGCTGCTGATCCGCTGCCTACAATTCATTGATACCTCGCTGACGCACTCCCATGAACCGCAGGGCGCGCAATCGCTTCGTCGCATGGCTCTCGGCATCGCCGCCATGTGGCTTGTCATTGTCGTGCCGGCCATCAGCCAGAGCCTGATGGTTACGCGGGCAAGTGCTGTCCGACATCTCCTACGCAAGCTATGGCCGTGTCGCGCAGGTGATTTCGTACGGCACGTCGCTGCACATGGGGCGTTACTTCGGCTTTGCGAATCAGATCGTGAGTTCGGCCATCTCGATCGGCCTCGCGGCGCTCTCCGTGACAGGCTTCGTCATGTGGTTCAAGCGCTGTCCCGCGCGCAGGCTTGGCGCACCGGCACGCCCGCCGAAGCGTCCGCCGATGCGTGCATGGTGCGGTTCGCTCGCGCTGCTCGGCGTGATCTTTCTGCTGATGGGCGCGACGATGCTCGTCGTGTGGTGCCTCGACCGGATCGCGTTCGGTCGCGTCGGCGCGGGCGTGTAGGCGGGCGCTTAAACACCTCCAAAGCGCAGCCTCGTGAGCTGCTCGGCCTCGTTGGCGAGCAGACGCGCGGCGTCGCGGATGGCAACATCGAGCGTGATCGGGCCGGGCACGGGCGAGAAGCATCCGCTGAAGAATTCGGACAGACGCGGCAACGCGGCTGGATCGACCGCGCCCGACAAGAGCGATGCCGCCACGCTCGCATCGCGCGCATGCTTGCAGGCGATGAACGGCGCCTTGCCGTGCAGCGTCTGCACGTCCGATCGTCCTTCGCCGGTAATCAGCCAATTCGCGCCTTCGAGCGCGGCATCCAGGCCGATCTCCCGCGCGACGACTTCCGCGCCTGTCTCGAAGCGCGCGCCGAGCATATGCAACGCGAAGCCGAGCCCGCCCGCCGCGCCTGCGCCGGGCTCGTTGTGTCTGGCGATGCCTATCGCGGGTTCGAGCACATCGGCGAAATGAGCGAGCGCGGCATCGATCAGCGCAATCTGGTCGGGTGCCACGCCTTTCTGCGGACCAAAGATCGCAGTCGCGCCGTGATCGCCGGTCAACGGATTATCGACGTCCGACATGCCGACGAATTCCACTTCCTTCGCACGCTTGTCCAGCCCGGATGCGTCGATTCGCTTGATTTTTGCCAATGAGGACGGCACGGGATCGAGCTCGTTGCCGTCTGCATCGAACAGCTTGAGACCGAGGCCGACGAGCAAGCCCGCGCCGCCGTCGTTCGTGCTGCTGCCGCCGAGCGCGACAAAGAACCGGCGCGCGCCCGAGTCGAGCAGGGCGCGGATGGCTTCGCCCATGCCGAGCGTGCTGCGTTCGGTAACGGGCACGGCCATGCCGTCCGGATCGGTGATGCCGACGACTTCCGCCGTCTCGATGATCGCGCTGCCATCGGCGAGCAGGCCGGTGGCGGCGTCGCGGCGTGCGCTGGCCGCGCCGCGCACGTTCAGCAGCCTTCGTTCGCCGCCCGCGACGAGCATGGCGTCGAGCGTGCCTTCGCCGCCATCGGCCATCGGACGAATGCGGATTTCGGCGTTCGGACGCGCCCGCCGGATACCCTCGGCGATGGCGTTCGCCACCCCTTCGGCGGAAAGCGAGCCTTTGAAGGAATCGGGCGCGATGACAACAACGGGAGCAGTCGTGGCGTTCGGCATGGTGTCTGGATTTCTAATAAGATAGGAGAATGGCTTGAAACGTGCGTGGCTTGAAACGTGCGGTAAGGGCCGCGTAGCCGTTTCAGACGATGCAGCCATAGCGCGGAGGCACGTCGGAGAGGCGCCGGCAAGCTTATCAGCGTGTGACGACGGACCGCAAAATAGCGCCACCACGATAACCGGAATTGTTGCGCCCGCCAAGGTTCACGAAAACGCGGATTTACGCGAGATTTCGGCGCGAAAACGCGCCAAAACGCCGTGAAATCCGCCTTTATGCAGATGAAAGCGGAGCGTTTCGATTTGTTTGCTAGAATATCTAGTATGTTGGCGTGACACGCGCAGGCGGGCGTCTGAGCGTGGAGGAGGCGTGCATCAGCGGATCCGACGGACCGGGCTATGCTCCCGGCACGAATGACGTAGACCCACCGGACCCGCGCCTTTAGAACCGCGGAAGAACCGAACACCGAACATCGAAACAATCCAGGAAGATTGAAGCCATGGCTAACGTTGAAAACCTCGGCAAACTCGAACGCCGTGTGACCATCTTGCTGCCGCGGAAAGTCGTGCAGAAGGAAGTGGATTCGCGCATCCGCAACCTCGCTAAGACCGTGCGCATGCCGGGTTTCCGCCCGGGCAAGGTGCCGCTCAAGATGGTAACGCAGCAGTATGGCGGCCAGGTCGAGGCGGAAGTGCTGAGCGACAAGGTCGGCAAGGAATTCTTCGACGTCACGCGTGCCGAAAACCTGCGCGTGGCAAGCCAGCCGAGCTTCGCGCCGAAGGCCGAAGTGGCTGAAGAAGCGTATGCGTTCGACGTGACCTTCGAGGTGTATCCGGACGTCAAGCTGGGCGACGTCGCCACGGCTGAAATCGAGCGCACCGTCACCACCATTTCGGAAGCCGAAGTCGACCGCACGCTGGACATCCTGCGCAAGCAGCGCGTGCACTTCCACGTACGCGGCGAAGGCGGCGAGCACGGCGATGGCGGTGCGGACACCGCAGCGCAAAACGGCGACCGCGTGACGCTGGACTTCGTCGGCAAGCTAGACGGCGTCTCGTTCGAAGGCGGCAGCGCGCAGGACTTCGCGTTCGTGCTGGGCGAAGGCCGCATGCTGCCGGAATTCGAACAGGCTGCGACGAGCCTGAAGGCCGGCGAATCGCGCGAGTTCGACCTCAAGTTCTCGGACGACTATCACGGCAAGGACGTGGCCGGCAAGACGGCGCAATTCACCATCACCGTGAAGAAGATCGAGTGGCCGCATCTGCCGGAAATGGACGGCGAGTTTGCGAAGTCGCTCGGCATCGAAGACGGCGATCTGACGAAGATGCGCGGCGAGATCAAGGACAACCTGGAGCGCGAAGCCAAGCGCCGCACGCAGCAGATCGTGAAGAACCAGGTCATAGACGCGCTGTTGAAGATTTCCGAGCTGGACGTGCCGAAGGCGCTGATCGAGCAGAATCAGCAGCGTCTGGTCGAAATGGCTCGTCAGGATCTGCAGCATCGCGGCGTGCCGAACGCAGTCGCCGCACCGATCCCGGCTGAAATGTTCGCTGAACAAGCCGAGCGCCGCGTGAAGCTGGGCCTGGTTATGGCCGAACTGGTGAAGGCCAACAAACTGCAGGCAAAGCCCGAACAGATTCGTGCGGAAGTCGACGAATTTTCGAAGAGCTACGAAGACCCGAAGGAAGTCGTCCGCTGGTATTGTTCGAACCAGCAGCGCCTCGCGGAAATGGAAGCGTACGTTGTTGAAAGCAACGTTGTAGACTTCGTGCTCGACAAGGCCAAGGTGACCGAGAAGGAAGTTAGCTTCGAGGAACTGGCCAGCGCAACGGCGCAAACCTGACGTGGTTGGCAAGGGGCGTGCGGGGCCGTCTTCGTCCAATGGCCCCGCACGCCTTTTTTGCACATGTTTGATCGTTCGCTTGCAGTTCTAGTGAATTTTCCTTGTTGTTCAGTATCCCTATTCCGAATAAGGAAATTGCATGACCTCTCGCGCTGAATTGCTCGACCAGTTGGCGTTCCACGCACCGCGGGACTTCGAAGCCCAAGCGCTCGGGCTCGTTCCGATGGTCGTCGAAACGAGCGGCCGCGGTGAGCGTGCCTATGACATCTATTCGCGTCTCCTGAAGGAGCGCGTGGTGTTTCTCGTCGGCGAAGTGAATGACCAGTCGGCCAATCTCGTCGTCGCGCAGCTGCTGTTCCTCGAAAGCGAGAACCCGGACAAGGACATCAGCCTGTACATCAACAGCCCGGGCGGCTCGGTGTCGGCTGGCATGGCCATTTATGACACTATGCAGTTCGTCAAGTCTGACGTGACGACGCTGTGCATGGGGCTTGCTGCCAGTATGGGCGCGTTCCTGCTGGCATCGGGCGCGAAGGGCAAGCGCGTCGCGCTGCCGAATGCCCGCGTGATGATCCACCAACCGCTCGGCGGCGCACGTGGACAAGCGTCGGACATCGAGATTCAGGCGCGCGAAATCCTGTATCTGAAGGAACGCCTGAACCAGTTGTTGTCGCATCACACGGGTCAGCCGGTCGAGCGCATCGCGCGCAACACGGATCGTGACAACTTCATGTCGGCCGACGACGCGCAGGCTTACGGCCTCGTCGACCAGGTGCTTCACAAGCGTCCGTAAGACGTTAATTCAACGCCTACGCAGGCTGTCGGAGACGAAGCCGGGGCGCACTGGCGCAAGCGCCCGTCCGGCGGGCCTACGGGCCTGAGACTGCGTAGCCGGATCGATGGGCGTATCATGTAACAAGAATGTCCGGAGGGTTACACTTTTATGGCGGACAAAAAAGGTTCCAGTAGCGAGAAGCTGCTGTATTGCTCGTTTTGCGGAAAGAGCCAGCATGAGGTCAAGAAACTCATTGCCGGGCCGTCGGTGTTCATCTGCGATGAATGTATCGACCTGTGCAACGAGATCATTCGCGACGAGGCAGCCGGCGCGGCGGAAGAGACTGGACTGACGAAATCGGACCTGCCGAGCCCGCAGGAAATCAGCGACATCCTCCATCAGTACGTGATCGGCCAGGAACACGCGAAGAAGATTCTCGCAGTGGCCGTGTACAACCATTACAAGCGGCTCAAGCATCTCGACAAGAAGGACGACATCGAGCTGTCGAAGAGCAACATTCTGCTGATCGGGCCGACTGGTTCGGGCAAGACGCTGCTCGCGCAGACGCTCGCGCGCATGCTGAACGTGCCGTTCGTGATCGCGGACGCGACGACGTTGACCGAAGCCGGTTACGTTGGCGAGGACGTCGAGAACATCATTCAGAAGCTGCTGCAGAACTTCAACTACGAGGTCGACAAGGCGCAGCGCGGCATCGTTTATATCGACGAAATTGACAAGATCAGCCGCAAGTCGGATAACCCGTCGATTACGCGCGATGTGTCCGGCGAAGGCGTGCAGCAGGCGCTGCTCAAACTGATCGAAGGCACGATGGCGTCGGTGCCGCCGCAAGGCGGGCGCAAGCATCCGAATCAGGACTTCATCCAGATCGACACGACCAATATCCTGTTCATCTGCGGCGGCGCATTCGACGGGCTGGAGAAGGTCATCACGGATCGTACCGAGAAGACCGGCATCGGTTTCGGCGCAAGCGTGAAAAGCAAGCAGGACCGCGACGCGGGCGAAGTGCTGCGCGAAGTCGAACCGGAAGATCTGATCAAGTTCGGTCTCATTCCTGAACTGATCGGCCGTCTGCCGGTCGTGGCGACGCTCGGCAAGCTCGACGAAGCTGCGCTGGTCAAGATTCTCATCGAACCCAAAAATGCGCTCGTGAAGCAGTATCACAAGCTCTTCGCCATGGAGCGCGTGGAACTGGAGATTCGTCCGGCCGCGCTGCAGGCCATTGCGCAGAAGGCCATCCGCCGCAAGACGGGCGCGCGTGGTCTGCGCTCGATTTTGGAACAGGCGTTGCTGGATGTGATGTACGAACTGCCGACGATGAAGGGCGTGTCGAAGGTGATCGTCGACAACAACACCATTGACGGTGACGGCAAACCTCTGCTCATCTACGAAGATGCGCCGAAAGTAGCGGGCTCCAACTGAAGCAGGCTGTGTCTCGGCGAAAGGCCGTTCATGGCGACGTGAACGGCCTTTGTTTATTTTTTCGGTTTATCTTGTGGACGTGACTGACGCGATCTTTGACTAACGACTTTTCCCTTCCGATAAAGGCTTGCAATAGCGCTAGAAGGCCTTACTTACAAATGAACCGATTCCATTAATGGGGAAATGAAATGTCAGGAACCCAACTCCTGCCGCAGGAACGCATAACGCTGCCGCTGCTCCCGCTGCGCGACGTAGTCGTGTTCCCGCATATGGTGATTCCGCTCTTCGTTGGGCGGCCCAAGTCGATCAAGGCCCTCGAAGCCGCGATGGAAGGTTGCAAGCACATCCTGCTCGTCGCCCAGAAAACGGCGGCGAAGGACGAGCCGACCGAAAAGGACATGTACGAAGTAGGATGTGTCGCCAACATTCTGCAAATGCTCAAGCTGCCGGACGGCACGGTGAAGGTGCTCGTCGAAGGCTTGCAGCGCGCGAAGACGCTCTCGATCGAAGAGCAGGAAACGCAGTTTTCCTGCGATGTTATGCCGCTCGAACCGGATCACGCCGACAGCGCTGAAACCGAAGCGCTGCGCCGCGCGATCGTCTCACAGTTCGATCAGTACGTGAAGCTCAACAAGAAGATTCCGCCGGAGATCCTGACGTCGCTGTCGGGTATCGACGAGGCGGGTCGCCTTGCGGACACGATTGCGGCTCATCTGCCGCTGAAGCTCGACCAGAAGCAGCACATCCTTGAGATGTTCCCTGTGGTCGAGCGTCTCGAACATCTACTCGCACAACTCGAAGCTGAAATCGACATCCTTCAGGTCGAGAAGCGCATCCGTGGACGCGTGAAGCGTCAGATGGAAAAGAGCCAGCGCGAGTACTACCTGAACGAGCAGGTCAAGGCTATTCAGAAAGAACTGGGCGAAGGCGAAGAGGGCGCGGATCTCGAAGAACTTGAGAAACGCATCACCGCCGCGCACATGCCGAAGGAAGCCAAGAAGAAGGCCGATGCCGAGCTGAAGAAGCTCAAGCTCATGTCGCCGATGTCCGCTGAAGCGACCGTCGTGCGCAATTACATCGACACGCTGATCGGCTTGCCATGGCGCAAGAAGAGCAAGGTCAACAACGATCTTTCGAACGCGGAACGCGCGCTCGACGAAGACCACTTCGGGCTTGAAAAGGTCAAGGAACGCATTCTCGAATATCTCGCGGTTCAGCAACGCGTCGAGAAGGTGAAAGCGCCGATTCTGTGCCTCGTCGGGCCGCCTGGCGTCGGTAAGACGTCGCTCGGCCAGTCAATCGCGCGCGCCACGAACCGCAAGTTCGTGCGTATGGCGTTGGGCGGCGTGCATGACGAGTCCGAAATTCGCGGTCACCGTCGCACGTATATCGGTTCGATGCCCGGCAAGATCTTGCAAAGCCTGACTAAGGTTGGCGTGCGCAATCCACTCTTCCTGCTCGACGAAGTCGACAAGATGGGCATGGATTTCCGCGGCGATCCGGCTTCCGCGCTGCTCGAAGTGCTCGATCCGGAACAGAACCACAAGTTTGCGGACCACTACATCGAAGTAGACTTCGATCTGTCCGACGTGATGTTCGTCGCGACGTCGAATTCGCTGAACATTCCGCCGCCGCTGCTCGACCGGATGGAGGTCATCTGTCTATCGGGTTATACGGAAGACGAGAAGGTCAGCATCGCGCAACGTTATTTGCTGCCCAAGCAGAAGCATAATAACGGCCTGAAGGAAGGCGAGATCGAAGTCACGGAACAGGCTATCCGCGACATCATTCGCTACTACACGCGTGAAGCGGGCGTGCGTTCGCTTGAGCGAGAAGTCTCGAAGATCTGCCGCAAGGTCGTGAAGATGCTGCTGCTGAAGAAGGCCGAAGGCGCGATGAAGGTCGATGGTTCCAACCTCGATACCTTCCTCGGCGTGCGCAAGTACGACTTCGGTTTGGCCGCGAAGGAAAACCAGATCGGTCAGGTGACAGGTCTGGCGTGGACGGAAGTGGGCGGCGATCTGCTGACCATCGAAGCGGCGATGATGCCCGGCAAGGGCGGCGTGATCCGCACGGGTTCGCTCGGTGACGTGATGAAGGAATCCGTCGAAGCGGCGCGCTCGGTGGTGCGTTCGCGTTCGCGTCGTCTGGGCATCACGGACGAGTCGTTTGAGAAGAAGGACATCCATATTCACGTACCCGAAGGCGCGACGCCGAAGGACGGTCCGTCCGCGGGTATCGCCATGACGACGGCGCTGGTGTCGGTGCTGACCGGCATTCCGGTTCGCGCGGATGTCGCCATGACAGGCGAAATCACGCTGCGCGGCGAAGTGCTGCCGATCGGGGGGTTGAAAGAGAAGCTGCTGGCGGCGCATCGCGGCGGCATCAAGCTCGTGCTGATTCCTGAAGAGAATACGAAGGATCTGACCGACATTCCCGACAACGCGAAGAACGCCATCGAGATCGTGCCGGTTCGCTGGATCGATCGCGTGCTGGAACTGGCGCTCGAACGCACGCCGGAAGCGCTGCCGGAAGAAGAAGCGAAGGCAACGCCCGTCGCTGCCGAAGCGAACAAGGACGCGCCTGCTGCCGGCGAATTCGTGAAGCATTAAGGAAGCGTCAACACGCAACGCGGCTCAAAAAGCCGTGTTGCGCGCGAAGGACTAAAACTCGCGAGAAGTTGAACTGCACCCCAGAGGTTGGAGATTGATCCAACCTTTGGGGTGTTTTCCATGGCGAAGTACACAGAGCAGTTCAAGCTGGCAGTTGTAGAGGAGTAGGAGTCGGGGGAGTGGGATCTCGGAGCG
>LELG01000134.1 GCA_001045575.1 Candidatus Burkholderia pumila | reverse complement strand
CGCCGACTAGCAATCACAGAGCAGTATTGACCAGCTTGGCTTCGAGGAGCGCCTCGGCCTGCTCGTCGAGCGCGAACACGGACTGCGCTCGACCATCACATCATCACGAGTCAGATCCCTGTCGAGAGCTGGCATGCCGCGATAGGCGATCCGAGGCTTGTTGCCGACGCCATTCTCGACCGTCTCGTCCACAACGCCCATCGGCTCACGCTCTCGGGTGAATCGATGCGCAAACGCCAAAATGGTTTGACCAACCAAGAGGACTCGGGGTAAAAACGCTCAACCCCGCGTCGCCACATTCCATGTGTTCGCCTTCCTTCGCGTGCAATCGCCGCTCGATTTGCGCCGAATACGCAAGCTGCCGGGCAAAACCCGGCGTCAAACTCAGGCAACCGGCTTCTTCGCAACGCGCGAAGCTTGTTCCGTAGCTTGCGTGGAGCCTTATATCGTGCCGCTCGCCGATAGCGGATTTAGGAAATTTAAATGCTTCGGATAGCGAATCGCCGATTTGCGTGTCACGCAGTAAAACGTGCGATGCATCATGTGCACGCGGTCCGAACCGGTATGCGTAAGCAAGAAAATCAAGCAGATTCCAGATGATGTCGCCCGCGCATGTGGACCCCGCGCGCCGCCATTCGGAAAAGACAGCCTGCATTACTTCAGCAGGATGTTGAAGCCCGCGTTGCGATAGAGCGCAAACAGCGCGTCGAGCTTATCGCGCGATGCACCGAGTGGCACGATATCCGCCGACGTCCAGCATGCGCCGCGTGCAAATACCGGCACACCGTTGACGACGAGCTGAAAGCCCGCGCCGTCCGTCCCGCGATCAACATCGATACTGCGGCCGATTCTGGCGAGCTTCAGGTCGCCAAGACCGAGATCGTAGAGCGTGGGATTGCCATGTGTATGCGGCCACCACATTTGCGCTTGCTGCACTCGGACCGTGCCGGTAAGCGTATGTGCATCCAGCCATTGCAGCGGGGCGTTGGCATCGCCGCACTTAAGCTCCTGGGTATCCGGCTCTTGCGCATGAAAGCATGAAAGAATCGCACCCGTCACATCGAGGATGCCATCGCCGCCTTCAACACACGAAGCGATCTCGACGCGATCGATACTCGCTTGCGATTCACCGATCAATTCAACCGAACGCCACGGATCCGGAGGCTGAACCGCGGGACACCAGCTGGGCATATAGCACGAGCAGCGTCGTGCGGATATTGCGCAAGGTGGCGGGTTGAGCGAGCCTGAGACGCCAGCGGGTGCGTCCGCATTTGGCGGCAAGCGTGGGCGCAATCAAGCGGAAGCAGAGATAAAGCGTGCAGCGCCATTCAACTCGATATCGACATCATGCGTCACGAACATCGAATCGGAATCGAGCAGTTTCTTATCGTCGAGCTATACTTCGCTGATGGTCGCGAGGCCGTTGAAACGAAAACGCCACGCCAATAGCATTGAGTTTAACGCGATACCAATGGTCCGCGTGTGCATACGGTTGAGCGAGAGCATCGACGCTTGAGCGCGAGCCTGAAGCACGATGCGCAGAAGCAATCGTGCCAGGCACAGCTGCATCGATCCAATCCATGAAGTCAGCAAGCGATGAAGGCGACGTGCACGCATTCGCCGCCTTACTTACCCATTGCCAACCGCTCTCCAGTTCGATGCGATCGTTGCTGATCATGAGCGGCCCGAATGCAAATCACGCAGATGGATACGGTAAGCGGCACATCGTTTTCATCGCTGTTGTTCGTGGCATGCGCGGTACGTTCCGCGTTCGCGGCTTCGACATTCTTCGCAAGCGATTCGCGCAGGCGAGCCTGCATCATCTTGATGGTCGTGACGGCTTGTGCAAGACGCGATGCCGAAGGCGGCAATGCACCCGGCTTGCCGCGCGCCTGATTGCGGAAGAACTGATGCGCGTGATTCACCGCATCGCCCGCAATGCCTGTCCATACCGACGACCACAGCGTATGCGAGACCGGCAGCATGCTTTCATCGGCGATCTTCGAAAACGGAGCGGCAGAATCTGTTCCGCCGTACCTTTGGCGACGACGCGATAACCCTGGCTGCATGTGCCGCGCATGCCGAGCGTGTCCCACGTGCCGCGTTGTTCGAGCGTCAACGTATCGAGGGGCGCGAGGATCTCGCACAGACGCGCCACGCCCGTGAGCGCAAGACCATCGCCACCATGCTCGCGCAGGATCATTGCGGAGAAGAGGCGCTCCTTGCGCATGGCACCGATAGCTTCGATGGGAAAGCGCGCTTCGCGGCACCGCATCCGCATGCTTTGCGGCAACGGCGCAGACTCGGTGCGCGGTGCGGGCGTGCAGCCGACGCTTTGCATGGCGTCAAACTCCTACACCGGGGCGTTCATGCGTTCGCCTGTGAACGACGCAATTCCTCGACCGCAGCGTCGCGCGAATCGACGCTTGAAAACAGACGGCGCGTAAGCATGTGGTCCGGAATCTCGATGCCGAACTCGTCTTCGATCGCAAGTATCACGTGAACTGTCGTAAGCGATGAGAGACCTGCTGCACATAGAGATCGTCGCTGTCCGACAGCGTGTCGATGGGCACATCGAGTCGTGCGGACTCGGCAAGGATGCAGCGCAATTCAGTTTTCGTTTCTTTGGGTTCCTTGTACCTGGCCAACGGTGCGTCGCTTTGGACACGGCGGCATGTTGTTTCCCGGAGGTCCGTGTTCGAAGCGGCGCTATACAGGTGGTGATGTCGCGCTGTGCAAATGATGAAGCTCATTCACATAGGCGCTCGCACTCACCGACGAAGTTTGTTTGATCGTATTTAACGAATTTGAGGCCCACTACGTCTGTGCAATAGCACACGGTGGTCCTTCGATGAGTGAAGTGCTTGGTGTGCTACTTCGCCCACGCTTTGATCAATGAAATTCGTTCAAACTTGGCGCCTGCTCTGGCACTGTGACTCATCGTGCAATTTGACAAGCCGTGCCTTGCAAATTTCATGCTTTATTGCAAGGCTTTTGAAACATCTTCGAAAAAGGTATAGCAAATTGGTCCTGCTCTGTCTGCTGGTACTTTTCTTTGCGCTCTTTATCGTATGGCGCGGTCGGCGCCTAGTGATTTTTTTTCTGGCGGGCACCGTATTCTGGCTGTTAGGAAGCTGGCTCGCGGGGCCTATGGTAAGGCTCGCTCAGTTTGGCCATGACACGCAACAGTGGCTGCATCTCGCGCAGCGTACCGCCATTATCGTGCTCGGCGGCGGGACTTCCTACGATCACAACAAGCGCCTCATTCCCAAGGGCGATTCGATGACGCGCATCGATCTGGCCGCAGCCATC
The DNA here is from genome assembly GCA_001045575.1 of Candidatus Burkholderia pumila. GTDB lineage: Bacteria > Pseudomonadota > Gammaproteobacteria > Burkholderiales > Burkholderiaceae > Caballeronia > Caballeronia pumila. Next base: position 5,664 of record LELG01000134.1, on the reverse strand, counting down.
TACAAAAAATGTCTTGAGACGGGCAAGACATGTACGGTCATCATGAGCGGCGGCAATCCGCAACATCATGAGGAAAGTGAAGCGGAGTTGTACGACCGCCTGCTGCTCGATGCGGGCATCAAGCCTTCAGACCTGATACTGGAAAATCAAAGTCTGGACACTTACGAGAATGCACGCAATACGTACAAAATCCTGCAAATGCGGCAGTACGACATGACGGTGCTGATCACGTCATCGCTGCATATGCGCCGTGCATTGCTCGCATTCGATGCCTTCAATCTCCATCCGCAACCCGCCGTTGCATTCGTACGCAATCCCAAGTCTTGGTGGGTGCCGCATCCGGAAGGCTGGATCGATTCAAACAGCGCGCTGCACGAGATCGTCGGCACATTGCGCTTTTATGTGTGGCGTTGGATCGGCCTGTATTGACGCGCACGATTTCTGCTAAAGAGCGCGGGAGGTGCCGTTTCATCGAACGGCGCCCTTCAACCCACGTCGATCGAGAGGACGACATGAAAATCAGCAGATTCGCGGTGTTGATGGCTTTAACCCTCGCAGCCAGCGGTGCGATGGCTCAGGCAGGCAGCAATGGCAATGCGCACGGCGCAGCAACAGCCGGCCCGACGATGGGTAGCGAAAATACGTCCGCGTCCAATGACACGAGCAAGGACTTTCACTTCAAGCACAAAAAGAAAGCGAAGCCGGCGGCAGCAGCGAATCAGTGAGCGCGACTCAGCAGCGCGTTTAGCGGCTTTAATGATTAGCGCGCGTCGATATCGTCAGCATCCCCAGGCGCGAGAAATATCGCAGACGGCGCGCGCGCTTACGATCACGCGCGTGAGGCCGCTATGTTCATGGCCATGATCGATCACGGGGAGAATGTCGTCTTCCGAGGAAACGAAGCCTGAACCGTAGTCCGGCTCTTCCGCATAGCTCAGATGTTCGGCGGTGATCCACTGGGTCGGCGCGCTGGTGCTCAGTGCGAGACAGGTCTGAAAGTCGTCGAAGCCGGACAACTCCGCAATGCGGACGCGGTCGCCCACAATTCCTTCCGCTCTCAAATCTCTTCTAAAGCTTCATCCAATCTGCGGGAGCCAAAAAAAGCTTCGAAAAGCGTTACTTCGGTTACTTCACGCATCATTGCTCGTCTCCTTTCCTCGACATGCGCATTACTCGAATCGGCGTTTCATTGCGAAGCGTCGAACGCGCCGGTTGTTGTTTGATGCGTAAACGGCGTGCTGTCAAGACACGCAAGACACAGGTTAAACCATGAAGCCACCGGCTTACCGCGAGAATGGCTCGCAAGCGCGCGAGAAGATGGTGAACCCAACGGATGCGGACAGGATTCACGAGCCTGATGAACAAAGGCGTGCGCCAGCGCTTGGGCTCAAGCCCGGAAAACGCTTGCGTTCGACTTCATGCGATACGTGAATTTTACGCCGTAAAAGACGGTAATTCAATGGTTTGCTTTGGCCCTAAACGGCCTAAATCGTTCGTTTTTCTTACGGTCGATGACTCTGAGTTCTTTAGCACAAGAGATTAGTCATCGTACAAGCGGTCTTGCACCCTATAATGACTCTATCGAACCCCAACGATCGCTTTCAACTTCATGCTATTAGCTCGCGCATCCGGCGCGTTTCGCCGCTCCCGCAATCTCACCGAAGAAGTCGTGGCCGATCTGTCCGAACGCATTCGCAGCGGCGCGTTTCAGCCCGGAGACAAGTTGCCGACCGAGTCGGAGATCATGGCGCAGCTCGGCGTGAGCCGCACGGTCGTGCGCGAATCCATCTCGCGGTTGCAGGCTGCGCGTCTTGTGCAGACGCGGCATGGCATCGGTACTTTCGTGCTGGAGCCTTCGGATCAGGATCGCTTTCAAATCGAAGCTGCGGGCGAACTGACCGTGCGCGACGTCATGGCGATCCTCGAACTGCGCATCAGCCTCGAAGCGGAAGCCGCCGGTCTTGCCGCTGCGCGCCGCTCGGAAGAAAACCTCAAACAGATGCGTCACGCGCTGGACGAATTCGAGCGGCATATCGCGTAAGGCACGGGCAATGCCGTCGCCGCTGACGTCGCGTTTCATCTGGAATTGGCCAAAGCGACGGGGAATCGCTATTTCCACAGCATCCTGAGCCAGCTAGGCAACACGATCATTCCGCGCACGCGGGTGAATTCGGCGACGCTGGCGCATAACGATCCGTCAGGATATCTGGATCGCGTCAACCGCGAGCACGAGGATATCTACGATGCCATCGAGCGCCGCGACCCCGAAGCCGCGCGCGCCGCCATGCGCATGCATCTTTCGAATAGCCGCGAGCGCTTGCGCCGAGTGCAGGAAACGTCTGCCAAAACCCCGAACGCAGTCTGATTGTTCAGGCTTCGTCCAACATGACGGCGAGCGTGCCGGCTTCGCTTTGCACGCCCGTATTCAGGTCGATCTCATATGGCGTCATCCTGGCAATGTCGCTTAGCAAGCGAGGCGAAAAGCGCGCAACTCATTCAGCGGAATGCCGACGAACAGATTCGAGTGCATAGGGCGGCACTTCGGCGTTGGCGCTGGTCCCGGATGTCTCCCGTGCACGGATGCGCAAACCCGGCTGAAGGTGGTTAATCAATTCCATCGTGACGTCACACGACGCTTCGAATTCGAGCAACGTGTGTGCTCTTCACTCTGCAAAAAAACTGCGCGACGTCCTGAAGGCGGGCGAGTTCTTCATCGCTTAGCAGCATGCGGGTTCTCCATGGTGTTGAGTTTGATTCATGACTATCGAACGGTAAATCTGCGTTAGCCTTTTTTAGTGACGCCAAGCCAAGCGAACAAATTCGTTAGCCAGGCGCAATCAAATCGAAATAAGTCAGGCGTAAGGTCAACCTAAGCGCTTCGGTGCCGGTGAACAATGGAGTAACTCAAGCGCTAAGCGGGTCCAGTCCATCGACGACGACTTTTAAGCGACCGCTTTGCCGGACAAAGCCCGTTCTGGGCTGGTTCCAATTCCCTTGAAAATTCGCATCGAATCTCCCAAGGGCCGCAAGGCGATCCTACCAGAAGTTACCGATTGATAGTCTACCGGGCCTGGAGAAGCAGTTGAAGATCTTACATAGCGAGTCGTCGAAGAGATGGGGTGGTCAGGAGATCCGCACCTTGAAGGAGATGGTCGCGCTGCACGCATGCGGTCATACGGTGGAACTCTATCCCCAGCGATGCGCGCCTGGGCCTCAGGTCCAAAAAGCTGGGTTTTGCAGTCCATCATGCGCGTATGCGCAGTTGTGGCGATATGTCGTCGTCCATGCTGCGCATCAAGCCACTCATGCGCCGTCGCGCGTTCGATGTGCTGAACACGCATAGCGGTCACGACAGTCTGGTAGCAGGCACCGCTGCGCGGCTCGGGCACGCCGCTAATCGTGCGTACGCGGCATCATCTTGCGTTGCCCATCAGTTCGCTGGCAACATATACGTGGATTCCGCATCGCGTGATCGCGGTAAGCAGTGCGCCGTTATCTCATCTCGGCAGGTTGTCGGCGCAACATGTCCATACCATTTACGACGGCATTCCCAAGCCCGAACCCGTCGTCAAGTCGAGCCTTCGCGCTGAACTCGGCATCCCGCCCGACGCGACTGTCGGCTACATGGTTTCCATCATGCGAGAAGGAAAGGGCCATGAAGATTTGGTCGAAGCGGTTCGGCCGTTGTTCGAGACGCATACGGATCTGGCGGGCGATGGCTGCATTTTTGAGCGCATCAAGGGCATCGTGCGCAGCCTCGGTCTGGAGTCGCGCATTCATCTGCTCGGTTTTCACGTACCCAATATTTTCTGCGCCAGCGATTTCTTCGTTCTGCCGCCGCATCAGGAAGCACTCGGCCAAGCCTTTATCGAAGCGATGGCGGCAGGTCTGCCCGTGATCGGCACGCAAGTGGACGGCGTGCCCGAGCTCATTCAGGACGATGTGAACGGCCTGCTCATGCCGCCGCGTGATCCGCTTGCATTGCGTGGCGCGATCACGCGTCTAATCGACGATCCTGCATTGTGCCAGCGGCTGCGCGAAGAAAGTCAGCGTATTACCGAGCGCGGCTTTACGATCAGCGGCATGGTGTATGAAACGTCGCTTTTCTATCGACTGCGCTGCATGAACGGGGGCATCGTCAATGAGTGCACGCGCGCGGGCCGTGCCCGTGTTGATGTACCACCACATCATCACGTCGCTCGGCATGGTTACGGTGTCGCCCGGACACTTTGCCGAGCAGATGGCTTATCTGGCGAGCGCGGGTTATCGCACGATCGGCGCCGTGCAACTCGCCGCATTTCTGCGTGGCGAGGACGTGACCGAGAAATCGCTCGTCATCACGTTCGACGACGGTTATCTCGACAATTGGGCGCATACGGTGCTGCAAGAATAGGGCTGAAGGCCCTGTGCTTCCTGGTCAGCAGTTGGCCGGGCGCGGGCGCTGTGCGCGCCAATGCATCGACGGGTGAAACTTTCTGTCTTGCCGCCTTTGCTGAATCACGACACAAACGAATGAACGCTCGATCAATCGTCTGGAAGTGCGTGATCGTCCTGCGTCATGGCTGGCCTCGCGTCTTTGGGTGTATAGCAGGCGCTGCTTTAAGCAGCGCTTACCTGAAAATCAAATGCTAAAGATCGCTGCAATGGCTTCGTTGACCGCATCCGATCCGGCGCATCGCGATGCGGCGAATGTCTGCATGACGCAAGTTTAAGCAAGTGTGCATGCGGAACCGCGGACTTGATTTCATCGATCTGAATCATCGATGCGTATTCGTCGTCATGCCCCTGAATGGCAAGCAGCGGAGACGTGATCGTGCGCAACGCCACGATATTCCATTCGCGGAAAGCCAGCGTGAATCACGCATCGTTCCAGCCGTAGAAGGCTGAATCGACGTCGTCGTGATAAGGCGGCTTGAGCTTGTCGCGGAGATTCGTCGTTTGTTTCGTAGACTTTGCGTGCCTGTCTGATGGCTTCGACGGTCATGTCCTCGACCAGCACATGCGGCGCCATGATTGCGATTCAACGGCCATCGTTCGGCTGCGCTGTATCGACAGCGGTTCTTCGCGCTCGGCTTCAGTCAGATTCATTTTGCCCATGCACCTTTAGATCAGTGCAATTTCATTGGTTCAATGGATTAGTGCACGTCAGGCGCGCAATTTGCCTCGCGTCCGTCCTTGCATTCGCCGGGACAGGACTGAGGCGATCCGCTCGCGCATTCTTACCGTAATCAGCGGATTCATTGCGACAGATCGTGCCGCCCGAACACGGTGGCACGCATCCGTCGGCGTTTCGCGCATGGCGAGCGCAAACCGGTGCAACGCTTCCGCCGATCCGCTCACACTCATATATTCTTGCCGCCCGATCCGGTCATCGAGCAAGACGGTCATACCGGATTCGCGGGCCACTTCGAGAACATCGCGTTCAGTGGTCGTCATGGTTGGATACTCCCCTCTGATCTTCTGATCTCTGTTTGTTCAGGCATCCGTAGATCATGATGGACGCCTTCGTTGCATAAATAAAGTAGTACGATGAGTTAAAAAATTAATTGAATGATTAGCTGCTTGTAGTACTGTGCGGTGGACGGCACGTACTTCAAGAGGTGGCGAAGAGCGGAAGACCCAAGGCGGAACTCGTGTTGAGTGACTCGGAGCGCGAACAACTCA
>LELG01000133.1 GCA_001045575.1 Candidatus Burkholderia pumila | reverse complement strand
TCCTGGTAGATGGCCATGGCGTTTCGTCGCAGTCGCAACTGGGCCTCTATGAACTCCCGGTGAGGCTCGCAGGCTGATATCTGGCTGCGCTTCGGTGGGCATGGTGGAGGAATTTGCAGCTCGGCGCCGGTGGGTACCGTGGGGAAAATTTGCCTGCGCCGCCGTGAATTGCCGAATTGCTCCCTGGTACTTACGGATCGTCTTCCGGTCAACTCCCCTAATCGGGCAATCTCCCGCTGACTTTTGCCCGCGCAACCGTGTCGCTAAAAGCCATGAGCAGCACCCAACGACGAAGGGCGAATCGCGTTTTTACAAGGGTTGTTTGAGATAAGCCAATTGCCGTTCTCGACATAGCGGATCAGCTTCGGCCACTGCTCGCGTAGATAGGCCAGTGCCCTTTCCAAGGAAACTTTTTGGCACAACGCCAGGCGACTGCGCGAGCACCAGGACGTAGATGGCGTCGAGTATGCGTGTGCTGTATCGCCGTCGCAATCGCTGTCGTCGCTCAGGCTCCCATTTCTTAAGCGGTCCTCTGCAGCAAACAGCTTGCCGGCGGCGCCGGCGTGACCTTGATGCCCAGATCGCAGCACGGACACGCATATTAAACACGCTGGTGTTGGATCACCCGAAGCTGCTTGCTGATCTCCGCGCCGATCTCGACGAGCGCGTGCCCATCGTTCGTGCAAAAGTGTTCGGCTTCAGGTAGTTCATGTCTTACAACGTCGTGTGGCAGGTTGGGATCGAGCGGCTTGCGGTGGCCGCGCTTCTTGCGCGTATGCGCAGCGCCCATCGATTCTGGAGCATCTTCCTGTGCAAGTGTACCGCTTGCGCCGAGCACTTCGGCTTCGTTGAATAGACCGAGTTGATCTGAATCTCGTGCTTCGCTTTTTGCGCCGAACAACTCGCGACGATGAGCCCTCAGTTGTTCTTCGGCAAGATCGCGTTCCGCTGTCACAAGCCGCAAGTTGCCGCGTAATGCCTCTTGTTCTTCTCGCAATGCACGGGCCGCATCGCGCTCGGCGAGCAACGCCTTTAATTCCTCCGCGGTGATCGGTGACGTTGGTCGGCATCCCGCTTAGACCAGCACACCGCCTCACTGTTCAGCTCACGCGACAATATTCTAGCTTCGGATGTCGTCGAATCGCGGCGATATTATCGCCGTCAAGCAACGCGTGCAGCACGTTGGTCGTCATTGTCACGATGTCAGCCTTGTTGTCAGGCTAGATGAAGTGGCTCGTTTCCAATCGTTTAATCTTGATGAGATCGCCTCGACGCCCACGAAACAAAAATATGTGGCCCGAAAAGAGATCACGTCCGAGTGTCGATTGCACCAGCGCGGCAAGTCCATCCATGCCACGGCGCATATCGGTGACGCCCGCTGCCAGCCACATACGCGGGTACCGCTGGGCGGAGCAATCATGCTGGCATCAGGCAGCGCAGCACGAGGCGCAACTGCACTGGATCGACCATACCCGTGGCGCGCACACGGGCACCGTTCAGTTCAATCTCGATGCCCGCCGCTGCCAGTACGCTCTCGCGATGTGGCTCGAGCGGCTGTAGTGCCATTGACGTCGGTTCGGTTTTATCGTCTGTCGGTGCATCAGGCAGCGCGACGGGCAACAACACCGTTGTGCCGTGCGCTACCCCGTCAAGCAGGTCCGCCCGCAGTTGCCGGCGTCACTTGAACACCATATTGGGATTCAGTCCGTGCGCCTGCACGAGCTTGGCCACCGAAATACCCGGCTCGCTCGCCGCGACGGCAACTTGCCGTCGGTACGCCGGTGCATAATTCGGGCGGCCCTTGCGGTTCGACGGTCTAGAATTGCCTGTATCCACAGTAGTCCCTACCACTTGAAGTAACGGGCATCACTTTGGACAACGGTGCCAGCCCTGTCCATGCGGCCTTCAAATGACGCGTACAATCAACGTGGCGTCGACAGCCGAACCCGTCTTGAGCAGCAATCCCTTGTCGGCCAATATCTCATAACCACCGCCAGGATTTGCGCAGCGATCCCATAAGCTTCGAGCCGGTGCCTAAACCGCAGGATGGTCGTTTCGTCTGGGAGACGGGTCATCACACCGTCGAGGTCCGCGAACTCGCGATACAGCGGCACATCGTAGAGGGCTTCTTCCATCGCTGGATCGGATAGACCGAACCACTGCTGTAGAAAGTGAATGTGCAACATTGTCTCAACCGGAAAAGGTGGACGGCCGGCCTTTCCCTTTGGATAATGCGGCTCGATCAACTCAATCAGCCTCGACCACGGCACCACTCGTCTCATCTGCTCCAAGAATTCCCGCTTGCGCGTACGCTTGGGGTAACAGATTCAAACCAAGATGAAGTTGCGTCATCGTGACGTCTCCGAGTCGTTGCACCCAGGATAGTATTGCCTATAGAGTCGATCGTCAGGACTTCTAAAGAGATCCTTAACACACCCGATCCGGTTTACAACCGGATGTGTGGGTAAAGTTCAGGCGAATGAAGGAGGTACACGAGACTGAGATTGGATGGGCCAACACCGATGCCCACGAGCTGTACTGCCACAGTTCGTCTCCTGTGTTTGGGCGTGAACCGCGCCGCATATATATGGCCTCGCACTGCCGATGGCCAGCACCAGAGGTTGTCCGTCCCGCAAGGCACGCCAATACCGCCGAAATGGACGCATTGCCATGCTCGACTACGAATCGTGAGGTAGCGAACGGCAAACGTCGCGAACTACGCCCAATCGGTTGACGGCCCCGCTCAGTCAAGGGAACCAAGCCATGCAGCCAACACCGCCGAAGGCGGCAATGCGTCCAGATGCGGGCCATCTCCCCACGAGGACGCGTCGGTCGCGGCATGACCCGGGTCTACGCGCAATACCGAAGCCCGGTATTGTGGAGAGTCATCGAGCGTATCTGCCGCAATTAGGACCGCCGCCTCGCACTGCCGCCGATCGATCAGCGAAACCGCCATCGCCAATGCCCAGCGAAGCGCGTCCGCTCCTCCCGACAGCGCGAAGGTAGGTCCATGCGTCGAAAGCGCGAGTGCAGGATACGTCGCCAGCATCGTCGCACTGGCTCGCGCGAAAATGGCTTGTCGTGGCCGCCCGCCCTCCGATAGCGCTTGCGCAACACGCGCAATATGCGTACGACAGCCGAGATCTGTAACCGCGATGATCGCCGTTAGCGCGGGAAACGATCCGGTGCGCGACTGCGCGCGATACAGTGCGCCGAGTGCCGCGCCGACCAGCGGATCGTAACGTTTGTCCTTCAATTCGAAACCCGCTTCGACGGGCGAAGCGTCGGACGCGACGAAGCAGCATGCTCCCCGAGGAGCGCACATCATGACAGTTTCGGACGATGTCAAATCAGGCATGCCAGGCCTCCTCCAGTAACACCGCAGAATTGACGCCACCGAAGCCGAAGGTGACGGACAACGCATACCGCTCATGTGCTGATCGCTTTCCGAGCATGTTGGCCGGCATGAAGTGCAAGTCCGGATCGGGCTGCTCCAATCCCGCTGTCGGTGGATAGCGGCCATCGCATAGCGCGCGCGTGGCCACAACCGCCTCCACCAACCCGGTAGCACCCAGCGTATGGCCCAGCGCTCCCTTGGTGCCGCCAACATGCATCTTCCCGAGGGCCGCCGGCCCTATCGCGCGGCGTAGTGCTTCGATCTCGGCGCGGTCGTTCAAGGGAGTGCCACTGCCATGCGTGTTCACATATCCCAAAGCACCCAGTTCTGCACCGCGAAGTGCAACCTGAATTGCCTGGGCGGCGTACTGCCCGTCAGGATTTGGCGCAACCACGTCATGCGCGTCGCACGACATGCCGAAGCCTGCCACCCGGACCTGCTTGCGCAAGCCGAAGCGCTGCAAGCCTCGCTCACTAGCCAGCAGCACAAGCGCCGCGGCCTCGCCGAACGAGGTACCGCTGCGCCCAAGATCGAAGGGACGGGCCCGATCGCGGCTCTGCGTGCCCAGCGCGACGTGCTGCACCAGCTTCCCGGCCGGCAATGAATCGAATGCGATGACCGCGACGACGTCCACCATCCCTGCGGCGATGCTCACTGCGCCGAGACCCAGCGCGTCAGTCCCGCTCGAACAGGCACTCGATACGAACTGAATCGGGGGCAGCCGCTTGCCGCCGGACCAAATTCGCAGTGCACGTTCGAAAGCCCGCCGCGGATGCCCGGCATCGGGCCCGGTGAGATCGCCCAAACTGCACGCACCCACCATGAGATCGGCTTCGAGCAAAGCGTCAGGCGCCAGATAGCGTAGCCCTGCGGCGAGGATCCCTGGCACACGCACATTCCCTTCGATGGTCTTCAGCCTGCCAACCATGCCGGCTCCTGCCAGCTGTTCGACGTTGGGGAACGCTTCGGCTGCCGGCATTAGACCGGAATATCCCGCCTGGAGTGAAGCGTACAACTCGGGTCCGTATCCGAGGCAGGTCAGGGCGTCCGCATGCACGATCCACACGGGACGGCGGGACAAAGGATCAGAAGCCGATGCCATCGTATGTCCTTCGCTTGACGCGCACCAGTTCTGCTCTGCCGGTCAGTGCTGGCCGAAACGACAGGCCGACGGCATTGCGGCCCGCATAAAATGGAAAATCTCGAACGCGCGCCTCGAAACCGAACTCGATCGAACGCGCCCCTTTGCTTGCCGTGCGCCAGAGCGCGACATCAAGCAAACTGCCGGGCGGCACGGGATGACCCAATTCAATAGCGAGACTGGAAACCGTCGTCATTTCCTGGTTTCCGCCCTCGCCGTGCAGCGTTCGCGTGGAACCGAGGAACAACACGATGCCAAGTTGAATGACATCTTGCGTCAGGTGAGTCCCAGGATAGATCGCCGCGTCCTCGAAATGTCCCTCGAACGCAGGATGCGAACTCGAAACGGCGCGTACCGCATGCAGCCATCCCGCCTTGAAATCGTGCTTCAACACCTGATCGACACCGATCATCGGATGACGATGTCGCAAATACGATTTCAGCTGCGTATGAGTGATCGGGCCATCGTGCCGCAATGCCGGATCAGATACGAGGATATCGAAGCCGACCGTCACTGCCTCACCGTCCATATCGCCTATCCTGTCGTCGGTTTCGTATAGTTCAGCATTTCTATTGCACATGTCCAGGCTCCATGAATCTGCCGGCCTGCGTCGCTTCCTGTCGGTCGCTTGCTCCCAGCAATGTCTGATGAAGATCCCGATCGAAGGACACCGATGTTCGTGTGACCCGATCGACCGCCGCGAGGATGCAGGAAATCTCGGTGCAAATCCTGCCGTCGAGACGCACGATCCCCAGCACGTCGAATCGCGCCCGACGAATCGCCACGAAACGCAATGTCACCTCGAACTGATCGCCATAACTCAACGGATGCTTGTAAGTTATCACCGCCTGAGCGATCGCGATGTTGTGAGACAAATGCTCGGGTGGTCGCTCCAGCGAGCGGAGTACGTCACACAGCGCCTCTTCGAACAGTCTCAGATAATTTGAAGCATGACAGACGCCATCCGCATCGGTTTCGTGATGGTGTAGTCGCCGCCGATAGACAAAGGTGTTCACGCGTCGTCCTTAATAGTTACCAGCTCGCGAAAATCCGATTGCTCGGCAAGCCTGGACGCATAAGTCGCAATGCGGTGGATTCCATCGGCGAGTGATAATTCGGATACAGTCAGCGGTGGCGTCAAGCGCAGTGTTTCATTGACGCGCGCTGAGCGAGGTAGTTTCCGCGAGAAGATGCCGCTCTCGACCTCGACCAACACGCCATGCCGCAGCAATTCATCGCGAATCCGATGCCCCTGCCGCGCCAGGTCGTCGGCCAACTCGATGCCGATCAAAAAACCCTGCCCCCGGACAGCCTTGAAAACGCCAGGGTAGTTTCGGGCTATCTCACGTAATTCCCCAATGGCCCACTCGCCCAGCCCGGCCGAACGCGCAAACAGAGCATGACGTTCGAGGTGGTCGAGCCCCGCATCGACAACCGCAGCCTGGAACGGACGTGCATTGAAAGTTCGCATGCCGACGCCGGCACGCAATAATAGAGATGGCCGGCGCCAGGCGACTGCTGAAATCGGAAACAGACCGAAACCTAGAGCCTTGCCCAGCGTGACGCAGTCCGGTGCTCTCCCCCGCGGCAAAGCCAGCATGGCGCCGGTGCGGAAACCGGTCAGCACTTCATCGTCAATGAGACGCGCGTTTTCCTTAGAACACAATCCAAACAGGCTCTCCCACCACGCATCGGAACCCCGCACAACGCCTCCGTCACCGAGGATGCCCTCGACCACCACCGCCCGAATTCGGCCATGGCATGCGGAAAATACGGTCTGCAAATCATCGAGATCCCCGTATTGCATGAAAACCACACGCGTGCTTGCCATCCGGGGCAGACCGTCCGTGAATTGACGACGATCCAGCATCTGGTTGGTACCCAGCACCCAGCCATGCCAGGCACCGTGGCACGCGATTACCACATCACGCTCCCGACGCGCGTCAACCCCGCTCGCAAGATGAAAACCATCGAGCAACACAAGTTGCAAGGCAAGGTCCATTGCCTCGGAACCCGTGCTCGTGAAAGTCAATTCCCAATCCGCATCCCGAGTTTCTGTATGGTCCGCAAGCAGGCGTTTGATGCGCGAAACCAGCCGAAACCGCTCGACAGAATGAAACTCGTCGTTCGTCGTGGTGGCATGATCAAGGAAACCAGCAAACCTGACTCCGAGGTGCTTGACATCGTCCCCCAGGATGCCGGTGCCATATCCCCCCGTCATGTTGTAAGCAGTTCCCGTCCTCACGCGGCCGTCGTCCAGCCGTTCAAGCAGCAGAATCTCGTCACCGCGCTGGTCAACGAATGTGAATGGCGTACGGCCGCCGTAGTGATCGGCTACGCCATCGCCATCACGCACACAGGCGCGCAAACCAAGATCAAGCTCATCGAACTCCATCACCTTACGGTGAGAAGCAAAGCTCCAAAGTTCATCCATCACGCGTGTCCTCGCTCTCCAGCACACATCGATATGTCCAGCCCTGGATCCGATCGCCCTCAGATAACACGCACCGAACCCGATCAATCACCTGAAAACGCCGGTTCCCTTGATCGCGACTCTCTCCGCTCGTCTACTGGTTGACCTGTGCTCGGCTCAGTACGAACGCAACAATCTCCTGAATCGAGGCAAACGGCGAAATCACACCGCCCTCGTCGAAACTCACGTCGTACTCCTCTTCCAGGAAGATCCGCAATTCCGTCTGATCGAGACTGTCGAGATCAAGTTCGTCCATGAGCTCCGCGTTGCGCGCCTCCTCTTTGACCATGTCGTCGACCATAAACATCCGCACCTTCGCCTCTACTTGCTGTTGATCCAGTTTCATGAAATTCCTCCTGGGGAAAGATCCCGACCCGCTCCGGCAAGCGCTGCACTCCGCACACGCATCGAGACACTGACTACAAGTACAAATTCACTATCAAATCGTCCAACTCAAAATTGTCGTCACATCGCACGATCGGCAGCTCGTCCATCTTCCTCGCGGCGAGATCGAATTCCCGATTAGCGCCTCGATCTTCCAACCAATTTCCGATTTCCAAAACAATAATGAAAAATATATCGCATTGCAAATTAACTACTTCCGAATGTTCACGGGAAATTCTCGCACTTGCTCCCATCTGGTTGGGATGTGCGAAGTCGGCAAGTAACGCCGCAACTCACGGGCCAAGGCCCCAACATCAATCAGCTTGCTAGAGATTAGATAGGCAATCGGAATCTGCCCCAATGCATCGTGGGCCTCTCCGGTTACCCAGACATCCTCGATATCAGGAAACCTCATTACCGCTTCCTCGACAAAGGCTGGATAGATGTTTTCGCCACCGCGCACAATGACGCGCTTGAGCCGACCCGAAAAAAAGAGCATGCCATCGCGTGAACCAAATAAGTCCCCGGTACGCAGCGTTCCGCCTGGCCGATCTAGAACGGCACACGTGCCCGCCTCGTCGCCCAGGTAGCCGTGCATGACAGTTGGTGTTTCAACCAAAAGCTCCCGATATGCGTCATCACATTCGTTCTCGCTCAACGACAACCTCACGTTCTCCAGCGGCACACCGAGCGGCACCGCTTGATAGTGCTGAATGGTTGGGGCTTCCAGGCGCCATGTTGCCACTCTAGGACCCGCTTCCGTCAAGCCGTAAGTTGCGAATATCTCCCCGCATTTCATTGCACTTAGTAGGCTCAGGGCTAGATTGGCGCGCATAGCATCCCCGCCCACCGTCAATCGTTTCAGTCTTGCGAGACTATCAGCGGGGAAATTCGCTAGGACACTGGACGGCGTGCCCATGCATGTCGTGACGCCGTAAGCGTTCAAAACACGTCGCATATCGACTCGCTGTGGATCGACCAAGACCCCCTTAGAACCCGCAAGCAAGGTCGCGAGTAATCCCGCGACCAAGCCGTAACTGTAATTCAGCGGCAAATTAAGTACGACTGTGTCACTGGAATCCAGACCAATTGCATCAATATGCATAAGCGCATTACGTAGCAAGTTGGAAAATGGATGGATAATGATTTTCGGCATCCCAGTGGAACCGCTACTTAAAATTCCGATAAGGCCCGGAAGATGAATTTTTTGCAATTCACACTTGCTTGGTCCGCACAATACCTGCGACCCTTCGAATTCCTCGCCTAAAACCGCATACCCCCGTGCCCAAAAAACAGATTTTGTAGCGGCGGTAGCGACAACAAAGCTGCCGCCAATCTTCTCCACGATGTCACACATCAAATTGGCCGGCATCGTCGGCTTAATGAGAACAGGAAGCAATCCGTATTGCAATGCACCGAAAAGCAAACCAATCGAGGTCCGGTTGACTCTCATTGGCACCAGTAAGGATGCCCCCGTCTGGATATCCATTTTTTTGAAATGTCGAACCCAAGCGCTAGCCAAATCGACAAGTGAACCAAATTCTATCTCGTGAGCCTCACCGGTCCAGAGATCGCAAAGGTGACCATGCACATTTCGCTCGAGATGTGCAAAAAATCTATCCAGCGCTATGATTC
>LELG01000132.1 GCA_001045575.1 Candidatus Burkholderia pumila | reverse complement strand
GTGGCTTTGGTACACGCTTCCTTCAGACCCCGCCTCACGACGACGCCCTTGCGTGTCGCTAATCCTTCACCACCATCAGGTTGGACAGGGGACTCCCACCCCCAAGCTGTTGCGCATGCGCGGCGCACCAAAAAACCTCGCGCGGGGCGAGGTCGAATACTTCGAACGGCTTCCATCGCGCAAAAGCGAAAGAACGCGCGGGAACGAAATTCAGGATAGGCAGGAATCGAACGTATACACAATAGGATGATTCCGATTGAAAGTTGCTTTAAGACAGAGGTTGCGAGATCTGCAACGAACACGCGGCTGACCCAAAAGCAAAACGCGCCGCAGGCAGGAAGCCATGCGAAGCGTTGTTGAATGGTGGCGGAGGCGGTGAGATTCGAACTCACGGAAGGATCACTCCTTCGCCGGTTTTCAAGACCGGTGCCTTAAACCGCTCGGCCACACCTCCAGCAAAATATATAATTATAGCGCAAGAAATGCGCGCCTGGCAGCCGTCAGCCTTCGAGCGATTTGGTCGCCTTGAGCGCGGGAAAAAGGCGCATCCACAACACAGAGACGGCGCTCGTGCCGATGCCGCCAATCAACACCGCCGGCACTGTGCCGAACAGCCCCGCCGTCACCCCCGACTCGAATTCGCCAAGCTGATTCGACATGCCGATGAACAGCGAGATGATCGAGCCGACGCGCCCGCGCATTTCATCGGGCATCTACAACTGCACGAGCGATGTGCGCACGACGACGCTGATCACATCCGCGATGCGCCGAGCGCCGCCAGCGCGCTCAGCGACAGCACGATGTTGCGTAACAGGCCGAACAGCGCCGTGCCCGCGCACCGCCAAGCAGCAGCACCGCAAACAGATCGAGCGACAGCGCGCCGAGAATGACCGGCTTGCTTTTGATGAAGCCGATGTGCCCGAGAACAGCGCCTCAAACGACAGCGGCGCACGTTATGCGTACGGCTTCGTCAATTTTGATCGATGCCACCGCGAATGCCGCCGCCAGAAACGCGACCGTCACCGCGCCATAAACGGTCAGCGTGACGAAGCCGTAGAGCAAGCCGCCCATCGCGGGACCGAGAATCATCGCGGTCTGATTTGCCTAAGTGGCCGACGCCGTCGCCTGCTGCAATTGCGAGCGCGGAATCAGATTCAGCAAAAGCGCCGCCATCGATAGCGATTCGAACGCCCGCGCGCGGCGCGCCGGTTACCACCGCAATTGCATAGATCGGCATGACGCTCGACCAGCCATGCCACGCGACGAGGCACAGACACAACGCGCCGACGCCCTTGATCGCCTGACACACATACGCGATCGTGCGCCGGTCATAGCGATCCGCCACGTGCCCGACGATGAGCGTCAGCACGAACATCGGCACGAACATCGGCACGAACTGCGCGAGGCCGACGAAGCCGAGCGCATACGAGCTGTGCGTGATCGAATAAATCTGCCAGCCGATTACGACCGACATCACCCGCGCGCTCCAGAACAGCGCGAGTCCGCGCTCTCACTTCGCGGCATCCTTCACGAACATCTCCTGTAGATCGTTGAGGAAGCGCTGGCCGAGTTCCGTCGGCGCGATGCGCTCGAAATTCCGCGTGATGAGCCCGCGCTTTTCCGCCGCGACGAGCACCGGTTCGATAGTCGAAAGCGCAAGCCCGGTGCGCTCGACAAACGCATGCACCGGAAAGCCTTCGACCAGCCGCAGCGTGTTCAGCATGAACTCGAAGGGCAGATCGCACGGACCGACTTCACGCTTTTCCTGAATAGGCGTTTCGTTGGGCGACAGCGCGTGATCCATGTACGATGCCGGATGTTTGAAACGCGCCTGCCGCAGAATCTTCGTCGGAAACGATAGCTTCGTATGCGCGCCCGCGCCGATGCCGAGGTAATCGCCGAAGCGCCAGTAATTCAGATTGTGTCTGCTTTGCCGATGCGGCTTCGCATACGCCGATACTTCGTAGCGCTCATAACCGGCTTCACGCGTGCGTTCGTGAATCCAGTCCTGCATGTCGGCGGAAGCGTCGTCGGGCAGGACAGGTGGGTATTTTGCGAAGACCGTGTTCGGTTCTATCGTCAAGTGATAGAGCGACAGATGCGGTGGCGCGAAGGACATCGCCGTTTCGATATCGTGCCTGCACTCGTCGAGCGATTGCTGCGACAGCGCGAACATAAGATCGAGATTGAAGTTGTCGAAATGCTTCGCGGCGATTTCGACGGCTTTGCATGCCTGCGTTGCATCGTGAATCCGCCCCAGCACTTTCAGATGCGCTTCGTTGAAACTCTGGATGCCGATGGACAAACGGTTCACGCCGCTCGCCCGAAACGATGCGAACTTCGCCGCTTCGAACGTGCCAGGATTCGCTTCCAGCGTGATTTCCGCGTCGGCGTCGATGGGCAGCAACGCGCGGGTATCGGATAACAATCGGTCGAGGCCGTGAGCCGATAGCAAAGAAGGCGTGCCGCCACCGATGAAAATCGTATGCACATGGCGGCCCCACACGAGCGGCAAGGCGATTTCGAGATCGGCGCGCAAGGCGTCGAGATAGCGTTCTTCGGGGAACGTGTCGTCGCGCCATTCGTGCGAGTTGAAGTCGCAGTACGGGCACTTGCGCACGCACCACGGGAAATGCACGTACAGCGACAACGGCGGCAGCGACGCCAGCCGGATATTTCCCGGCGACGTGAAAGCCTGCACGACGTTGATTTTCTTCGGTCCGGCAGCGCTCACGCCAGTTCCTTCAATCGTTGCAGCAGATCGCGCAGCGCGAGCGCGCGATGGCTCAGTTCGTTCTTGCGCGCGGGATCGAGTTCGGCGGCGGTGGCGTTGAGCGTCGGTAGGAAGAAGTGCGGGTCATAGCCGAAACCGTGTTCGCCGCGCGGCGTGTCGATGACTTCGCCGTGCCAACGGCCTTCGGCGATCAGCGGTTCGGGATCGTCGGTGTGGCGCACGAGGACCAGCACGCAGAAGTAATAGGCGCGGCGATCCTGAGCCGATGCAAGGTCAGCGACCAGCCTGGCGTTATTCGCCGCATCGCTTTTCTCGCCGCCGTTCATCGATGCATAGCGTGCCGAATAAACCCCGGGCGAGCCATTCAACGCGCGCACGCAGAGACCGGAATCGTCGGCCAAAGCGGGAAGGCCGGTCACAGCAGAAGCATGCCGCACCTTCGTCAACGCGTTCTCGACGAAGGCCACATGCGGTTCCGGCGCTTCCGGCACGCCAAGCTCGCCTTGCGCGATCAGCTCCACACCGACCGCATCCAGCAACGAAGCTAACTCGCGCAGCTTGCCCGCATTGTTCGATGCGAACACCACGCGTCCCAAACCCAACGTATCAGACACCATGAATCCCCAACGCTTCCTTCTGCTTCAGGATCAGCGATTTGATGCCGCGGTCCGCCAGCGCGATCAGCTCGTTCATTTCATCGCGCGTGAACGGCGCACCTTCCGCCGTCCCTTGCACTTCGACAAAACCGCCCGCGCCGGTCATCACGACGTTCATGTCGGTATCGCACTGCGAGTCTTCGTCGTAGTCGAGATCGAGCACCGGCGCGCCTTCGTAGATGCCGACGGAAATCGCCGCGACGAAATCCTTCACCGGCGACTTCGCAATCTTGCCCGCCGCCAGCAACTTGCTCACCGTATCATGCGCGGCGACGAATGCGCCGGTGATGCTCGCCGTGCGCGTGCCACCATCGGCCTGAATCACGTCGCAATCGATGTGCAAGGTGCGCGCGCCTTGCGCGTTAAGATCGAACACGGAACGCAGCGCACGGCCGATCAGGCGCTGAATTTCCTGCGTGCGGCCCGTCTGCCTGCCGCGCGCGGCTTCGCGGTCGCTGCGCGTATGCGTGGCGCGCGGCAGCATGCCGTATTCCGCCGTCAGCCAGCCTTGCTCGCGGCCGCGCAGGAATTCGGGCACGCGTTCGGCGATGCTCGCCGTGCAGATGACCTTCGTATCGCCGAATTCGACGAGCACCGAGCCTTCCGCGTGCTTAGTGTAATTGCGCGTGATGCGCACATCGCGCAACTGGTTCGCACGGCGGCCGCTCGAACGCGGAACGGACGGCTTGAGCAAGGGGGAATCGGTCATGAGAGGAAATGAATGGCGGAGAATTCGCCGATTTTATCGTCAATCATCGGCGGGCGTTGCGTGCGCGACACCCAATGCAGTCGGCAATACAAAGACCCGCGCAAAGAAAATGGGATAATGTGAATGTGAATTTCTCCCCCCGGCGGTCTTCCAAGCGCCATCCCAGTGTGCCTTTATCGCGCCGGGCATTTCGTATCGAACCGGCCTTCGCAACGAAGGCTCACATCGCGGGACGTACCATGATCTACAGCATGACAGGCTATGCCAGCGCGACGCGCGAAGTCGTCGCGGATGGCGCGACGACTAATGGCGGCACGGGGTCGAGGATTGGTGTATCGGTGGAATTGCGCACGATGAATTCGCGCTTTCTCGACCTGAACTTCCGCATGCCCGAAGACGTGCGCGCCACCGAACCGCAATTGCGCGAGATGCTGATAAACAAGCTCTCGCGCAGCAAGGTGGATATTCGCATCAACCTGAATCGCGTGGAGCAGACGGCGAACGCGGGCGCGCTGAATCACGACGCGCTGTCGCAGCTTGCCACGCTGGAACGCGCAGTGCTGGATATTTTCCCCGATGCCGAACGCATACGCACCGGCGAAATCCTGCGCTGGCCAGGCGTGCTGGCGGAGAGCAACGTATCGCCGGAAACGCTGCGTGAAGCCGTGCTCGCGTGCGGCAAACAGGCCATCGCTGATCTCATCGATGTGCGCGCCCGCGAAGGCGCGGCGCTCGGCAACGTGCTCATCAACAACGTGACGGAGATGGAAGCGATCGTCGCGCGCATCACGCCGCTGGTGCCGGAACTGATCGCCAGATATCAGCAGAAGATCGTCGAGCGTTTGCAGGATGCGCTGAGCATTGCGACATCCGAAGGCGCGACGGGCACGAGCGTGCCGCGCGAAGAAATCGTGGAGCGCATCCGTCAGGAAGTTACGATGTACGGTATCCGTATCGACATCGCGGAAGAATTGCAGCGGCTGACCGCGCATCTGACCGAAACGCGCCACGTGCTGCAGAAGGGCGGCAAGGTCGGCAAGCGCCTCGACTTTATGATGCAGGAGCTGAACCGCGAAGCGAACACGCTCGGCTCGAAGGCGGCGGCCAAGGAACTCGCGGATGCATCGATGACGCTGAAACTACTCATCGAACAGATGCGCGAACAAGTACAGAATCTAGAATGATGCAACATCATGCCGAACACGACACATCGCTCGCATAGCCACTATACGGGCATCTATCCCGGCAATTTATTCATGATAGTCGCGCCGTCGGGCGCGGGCAAGTCCACGCTCGTCAACGCGCTGCTTGCCGAAGATCCCGCCATCCGCCTGTCCGTGTCCTACACGACGCGCGATCCGCGTCCGGCTGAAACGAACGGCGTGCAGTACCACTTCGTTTCTGTCGATGAATTCATGGAGCGCCGCGAGAAGGGCGAATTCCTGGAGTCGGCGGAAGTGCACGGCAACTACTACGCGACCTCGAAGCTGTGGATCGCCGATCAGATGCAGCAGGGCCACGATGTGCTGCTCGAAATCGACTGGCAGGGCGCGCAGCAGGTCAAGAAGCAGTTCCGCAACGCGGTGGAGATTTTCATTCTGCCGCCGTCGCTGGATGCGCTCGAAGACCGGCTCAAGAAACGCGGACAGGATTCCGAAAAAGTGATTGTGCGCCGCCTGCTTGCTGCTGGTAGCGAGATGGCCCATGCGTCGGAAGCAAAGTATGTCGTCATCAACGAGAACTTCGAGCGCGCGCGGACCGAGTTGCATTGTCTCGTGGCGGCGACGCGTCTTCGCTTCACATCGCAATACGCGCGCAACGAGCAATTGTTCGTGGATCTCGGCATCCACGTGTCGCCGCAGCAATGAAGTATGCAGTGGCTAGATCATATCGGTCACATAAGGTAGAATAAAATTTATATATTCTGAAGGAAACAAACATGGCCCGCATCACCGTAGAAGATTGCCTGAAACAAATCCCAAATCGCTTCGAGCTCGCGCTTGCAGCAACGTATCGCGCGCGTCAGCTCGCACAAGGCCATACACCGAAGATCGAAAGCCGCGACAAGCCGACGGTCGTCGCGTTGCGCGAAATCGCCGCAGGGCAAGTAGGTGTCGAAATGCTGAAGAAGGTCCCAGTTTAAGCGGCCTTTCTCGTTACTACTTGTTTTTTTCAGTACTGTACCGCGCGTCAATCAACATGGAGGAGGCGAACATGATTCCGACACCGTTGCCCGTCTCCATGAATGTGGACCCCGATATCGAACAGGATCAGGAAGCCTCGCTCGATGCCGACAAACCCCATGGGGCGCGCAAGTACATCGACGCGGTTCTCGAACAATCCTTCCGCCATCTGTTCGGGCCAACCGCGACGCCGGAGAAGCCGCGCAGGCATGACGTCGTTTCCATTGCGAAACTGACGAATGCGTTGTCGGGCTACATCACGGCGGAAGAGATCAAGGACGTCAAGGCGGCTTTCCATTTCAGCGACGAAGCGCATCTCGGGCAGTATCGCCAGAGCGGCGAGCCGTACATCACGCATCCGGTCGCGGTCGCGGAAATCTGCGCTGGCTGGAAGCTGGACGCGCAGTCGATCATGGCGGCGCTGCTGCATGACGTGATCGAGGATCAGGGCGTCACCAAGACGGAGATCGCGGAGCGCTTCGGCGCGAAGGTCGCCGAACTAGTTGATGGCTTGTCCAAGCTGGACAAGATGGAGTTTCGCAACCGCGAGGAAGCGCAGGCGGAGAACTTCCGCAAGATGCTGCTCGCCATGGCGCGCGACGTGCGCGTCATTCTCGTCAAGCTCGCCGACCGGCTGCACAATATGCGCACGCTGGGCGCGGTGCCGCCGGAAAAGCGCCGGCGCGTCGCGCGCGAGACGCTGGATATTTATGCGCCGATTGCGCATCGGCTTGGTCTGAACAATACGTATCGCGAGCTGCAGGATCTGAGCTTTGCGAACTTCAATCCGAACCGCTACGCCACGCTCGAAAAAGCGGTGAAGGCGGCGCGCGGGAATCGGCGTGAAGTCGTCGGCAAGATTCTCGAAGCGGTGCAGCGCATCATCGCGGATGCGAAGATTAACGCCGAAGTCACGGGCCGCGAAAAAAACATCTTCAGCATCTACAAGAAGATGCGCGATAAGCAGTTGTCGTTCTCGCAAGTGCTCGATGTGTACGGCTTTCGCGTCGTCGTCGAGAGATCGCTGGAATGCTATACGTGCATCGGCGCGCTGCATGCGTTGTATAAGCCCGTTCCCGGCAAGTTCAAGGACTACATCGCCATTCCGAAGGTGAACGGCTATCAGTCGTTGCATACGACTTTGGTCGGTCCGTTTGGCGCGCCCATCGAGTTTCAGGTTCGCACGCGCAAGATGCACGAGATCGCGGAAGCGGGCGTCGCGGCACATTGGCTCTACAAGAACGGCGGCGCGGATCTGAACGATGTGCAGAAGTGCGCGCATCAATGGCTCAAGTCGCTGCTCGACATCCAGAGCGAAGCGGGCGATTCGAGCGAATTCCTCGAACACGTCAAGATCGACCTGTTCCCTGACGCCGTCTACGTATTCACACCGAAGTCGAAGATCATGCCGCTGCCGCGTGGCGCGACCGCGCTCGACTTCGCGTATTCGATCCACAGCGACCTCGGCAATCAATGCGTCGCGGTGAAGATCAACAACGAACTGCTGCCGCTGCGCACGGAGCTGAAGAGCGGCGATATCGTCGAAGTGATTACCGCGCCGTATTCCAAGCCGAATCCCGCGTGGCTCGGCTTCGTGCGCACCGGCAAGGCGCGCTCGGCCATCCGTCACTATCTCAAGACGATGCGCCTCAACGAGTCCGTGCAGCTTGGCGAACGTCTCGTCGATCAGAGTCTCAAGGGCTACGGCTTCGCGCTGTTCGACGTCACGCCGGAAGTGTGGGAAAAGCTCGTGCAGTGGACCGGCAACAAGACGCACCAGGAAATTTTCGCGGATATCGGTCTCGGCCGGCGCGTGGCGGCGGTCATGGCCAAGCGCATCGAAGTGCTGATGAACGGCATTGCGGACGATGAAGATCATCCACACCGCGAGCATAACAACACGAATACCGCGCCGCCGGTGGTCATCACGGGTACGGAAGGCATGTCGGTGCAACTGTCGCCGTGCTGCCGGCCGATTCCCGGCGACGATATCATGGGCTATATTGGCATCGGTCTGGGCATGGCTATTCATATGACCGAGTGCTGCGTCGCGCAGCGCATTCATCGCCGCGATCCGGGCCGCTGGATCGACGTCACGTGGGCGCCGCAGCCAGGCCGCCTGTTCGATGTCGCCGTGAAGGTGCTCGTCAAAAACACGAAGGGCGTTTTCGCACGCGTTGCCGCGGACATTACATCTGCGGATGCGAACATCGTGCATATCGCCATGGACGAGGACGTGTCGCAGGAAGCCAAGATGCTGCGCTTCGTCATCCAGGTTAGCGACCGCGTGCATCTGGCGAACGTCATGCGCCGCGTGCGCATGAATCCGGATGTCATGCGCATCGCGCGTGAGCGTCCGAGCGATGCGCCGCATCACCGTAATCAGGACAGCGGCATGCGCATCGACCGGGAACGCGCCGACTACTGATCCGGCGCGGAAACGCGCCGTGCATGCTGTCGTCTTCAGACCGACAAAGGAATGCCACCATCAACACTTCCGATATTGACAGATCCGCATTACTGTGTCGCGCCCGGCCTGCACGACTTCATCCGCGAAATCCACTTCACCGATAGCGGCGAGACACTTTCCATCCGCGGCAACGATCGCGGCAAGCCGTGGGACGGGCGCTTTCTGCCATCGACGTCGTGGAAAGCGGCGTCGGTCGTTCTGGAGTGTGCATGCAAGCTCGAAATGAGCGATCACGGGCGCGGCGAGGTGTATGCACCGTGAACTTCGGAAAGAACGGCAAAGCTGCGTATTCCACACGTAATCGAACGCTGATTTCACAGCCGCCCGAACGTACTTTCCACGCTCGGGCGAATCCTGAGGCAATGAAGTAGCGACGCGGATAACCATGGCATGCTCGACCTTTTTGTCGAGGGTGCGAATGCCGA
>LELG01000131.1 GCA_001045575.1 Candidatus Burkholderia pumila | reverse complement strand
CGCACTCACCAATCGCTATCTCGGCTCCCTTGGCCTTCCATCGTTGCGTCGATAGCCGGGCAACCGATCACCAATCCGAATCGCCGTGTACGGACCCTTATGCGCGGTTGTGTGGGAGGGGCGGGCCGTGAGGCCCGCCCCCTATACCGATGGCCTCTCTTGAGTTGACGTACTGGCCATTCGGCTGAGGTGCGAACGATCGTGCATTCGTGGATGATAAACTGCATCGCAAGAACGCAAAGGATAGCGAACTATCTGGCACGAGTTGAAACTTGCTGATTGGGAGCAGTCAATCATAACGACGTTGGCCAATGCCCCGTCAACATTGGAATCGCTATCTTCCAGTCGATCCGGTGAAGATCGCGCAGAAAATGGGCGTGACGGTCGAGTTCGATCCCGACAAGAATCCGGCAGTGCTCGGGCGTTTCAAGTTCATCGATGGACGTCCGCATATTACGGTAGATGCAAATCTGCACTAAACCTTGTGGCGGTTAGTCGTCGCACACGAACTGGGGCATTACGTGCTGCGTCAGGGCGATTTTTTCGATGACCGGGCAGAGGAGTTCAAGGAGTGGCAGCTCTGATCGGTTTCGCGGGCGGCCAACCCATTCGCCCGCGGCTTGTTGATGCCGGGGTATGCGGTTGAACACCTGATCATGAAGAAGCACATTTTCGATCCGCGTGAGATGGTGAAGATCTTCGTCGTGTCGATGACTGTGGTCGACCAAAGGCTTGAGCAATTAGGATGGCTACCATGCAAGGAAGTACGAGAGGCACCGATACGCGCGATGGAACGGGCAATGCGCAACTATCAGGAGGCGCCACAATGAGAGCGTACAGAGCATTCGTGAAGGAACAGGAAGACTTCTTGAGAAAAAATCTGGTTTAGATGACAGACTGCTTGCGAATCTCGAATTCGTTGAGAAGTTAAGGCACTACCGCAAATTGCGGCATTATGCGTTCTTCGGCATTTCGGGAATCGTCATCGTCCTGCTTGTGGCGCTGATTGTGTGGCTCCGGTCTGTCGGCATCCGTCTCTTCGATGGCATGCTGCAAACCGATTCGTCTCACACAGCGCTGTTTCTCACGCCGATCGTCGTCATTGCCTCGCTGCTTGCCATATCGGTGCTGCCGACCATGCGGCTTGTGTTCAAGGATATTGATAACAATGAGGAAAGCAAACCGACGTTAGGCCTCTGGCAATCTTTAATCGCAGAACTTGTCTACATCTTCAAGCAGTACCTCGGCCGAAACAAACCCGCGACCTGACCGCAAAGGAGCCAAGCATGTCCGAAATCTTAAGCATCTCCACCCCCTACGGCAACTTCGACACCTACATCGCCTACCCATCGCAGGCAAACGCCCCGGCCATCGTCGTGATCCAGGAGATTTTCGGCATCAACGCCGATATGCGCGAAACCTGCGATGCTTACGCGCAGCAGGGCTTTGTCGCGCTCTGTCCGGACCTGTTCTGGCGTATCGAACCGAACGTCGAACTGACGGACCAGACGGATGCCGAATGGCAGCAGGCATTCAAGCTCTATAACGCGTTTGATGTGGACAAGGGCGTCGAAGACATCGCCGCGACGATTGGATTTGCCCGCACATTGCCGCAGGTGCAGGGGAAGATCGGTTCGGTTGGATTTTGTCTTGGCGGCTTGCTGTCGTTCCTGACGGCGGCGCGTACGGACGTAGACGTATCGGTGTCGTATTACGGTAGCCGAATGGATCAGAAGCTAAACGAACTGCTGAACATCAAGGTGCCGCTGTTGCTGCACCTTGCCGAAGAAGACGAATTCATTCCCGCCGATGCCCGCAATCGCATCATTGCCGCCGTGCAGGGGCATGCGAATGTCGAGGCGTACACGTATCCCGGCTGCCATCACGCATTCGCGCGGCATAACGGCAAGCATTTCGACGCCGCCGCCGCGCAACTCGCAAACGGCCGCACGGCGGATTTCTTTGCAAAGCATCTGAGCTAAATGAAGAACGCTGCCCGGAGAGGGCGGCGTTCCAGACAGAGCTTACTTCTTCAGCGTATGAGGCCTTCGAAAAACCATCCACCGCGGCACCTTGAACCGCACGATGCTGATATACAGCCACACATAAGTCGCCGCAAACACCACCACAAAGCAGAAAAGATGCAGCGTATGCCGCCAGAACAGCGTCGCCGGAATCACGGCGATCAGGCATAGTAGCCACAAATAAGGCGACGTCAGCGAATTGCGCCGCGTCAGTTCATGCGCGTTCTTCGCGCCCACGGCCCGGCGCATCAGGCGCTTGTAGACGAGCATGTGCAGATGCACGCCGTCCGGAATGCCCGGCGAAATGCCGCGAATGAACTTCTTTCGATAAATCGAGAAACACGTCTCGAAGATCGGATACATGAAAAGCAGCACCGGATACCACGCGGAGACATCGCGGTTGCGCATCACGAGCATGATCGACAGTTCGCCGAGCATGAAGCCAACGAAATACGCGCCGCCATCGCCGAGAAAAATCAGTCCCGCCGGGAAGTTCCAGATGAAGAAGCCCATGACCGCGCCCATCATGATGAGCGAGCCGGACAAGACGATGGGATCGTGCATCTGGAACGCGACATAAGCGAGCGACGCGAACATCATGAACGAGACCATCGACGCGAGGCCATTGAAGCCGTCGATGATATTCACCGCGTTCGCCAGCGCCGCCACCGCGAGTACGGTCACGGCGCAGGAAATAGCCGCATAGGTGAGCAAAAAGTCGAGCGGCGGCACGCTGATGCGCGTCACCGCGATATCCAGCAGCGCGTAAGCCAGACCTGCCGCAGCCATCGTGCACAGCAAACGCACCAGCGGCGTGACGCGCTTGGTCAAATCTTCGACGAGACCAGAAAAAAACGCCGGCAACCCGCACGCGATGATGTCCAGAATCCCGCCTGACACCGCCGGATAACTCCATCGCAATTGAAAAGCGGAGGCAATCAGTCCGCAGATTATCCCGACGCCGCCGATACGCGGCACCGGCCGCGCATGAAACTTCTGCACGCCGGCGAGATCGGTGTCGCCGAGCACGCCTTTGTTCAGACGGGCGAAGCGGACGGTCAGCAAGGTCACAAGCAGCGAGACCAGAAAAGCAAGCGCGAAACTAAGCATGAACTCAGAACCAGTGAAAGAAACGGCCCGACAAGCGAGCCGCTTCAGGAAACATCAGGCAAACTCATGTGGATTCTGCGACTGCCAGCGCCAGTGATCCGCACACATGCGTTCGATGCCATGCTCCGCGCGCCAGCCGATCAGCTTTTCCGCCGCCGCCGGGTCCGCGTAGCACGACGCGACATCGCCCGGACGGCGCGGCACGAGTTCGTACGGCACCGGCTTGCCCGATGCTTTCTCGAACGCCTTCACCACATCCAGCACGCTGTAGCCTTGGCCCGTGCCCAAATTCACCACGAAGCTGCGATCGAGCTTCTTCAGCGCATCGATGGCGGCGATATGGCCGCGCGCCAGATCGACTACATGGATGTAATCGCGCACGCCCGTACCGTCGTGCGTCGGGTAATCGCTGCCGAACACGCGCAGGCGTTCGAGCTTACCGACCGCCACTTGCGCGACATACGGCATCAGATTGTTCGGCACGCCGGCAGGATCTTCGCCGATCAAACCGCTCTCATGCGCGCCGATCGGATTGAAGTAACGCAGCGTCGCAATGCGCCACGACGCATCCGACACTTCGAGATCGCGCAGAATCTGCTCCGCGATCAGCTTCGACTGGCCGTACGGATTGGTCGCCGCCAGCGGAAAGCTTTCGTCAATAGGCACGCTCTGCGGAATGCCATACACCGTCGCCGACGAGCTGAACACGAAGTTGCGCACATTGCGTTCGCGCATGACTTCGAGCAGCGTCAGCAGGCTGCCGATGTTGTTGCTGTAATACTCGATCGGCTTCGCCACCGACTCGCCCACGGCCTTCAGCGCCGCGAAGTGGATGGCACCGGAAATGGGATGCGCATCGAAAATACGTTCGAGCGCGGCCTTGTCGCGCGCGTCTTCCTGATAAAACTGCACCGTCTTGCCGGTGAGGCGCTCCACGCGCTTCAGCGATTCAGCGCGGCTATTGACGAGATTGTCGATGACGACGACGTCATACCCCGCGTTCAGCAGTTCTACGCAGGTATGCGAGCCGATGAACCCCGCGCCGCCCGTGACCAAAATCGACTGATTGCCATTCATAGATGCTCTCCAAGATTGCCAGACTCAGAGTGAAATGCCGGTGATGGCGTGTATTGTGCCTTTGTATCGTGCAACGACGGTGTTTTCGTCGAACTCGCGTTCGACCTTCTGGCGACCGCGATGTGCCATGGTCGCACGTTCGTCTGAAGAAAGTGTAAACATGCGTTCGAGTTTTAGCGCCAGGTCGTCCGCGCTCCTGAGCTTGCACAGATAGCCGGTGATGTTGTCATCGACGACTTCGCGGCAGCCGGACACGTCGGTGGCGACGATCGGGCGGCCCATCGCGGCGGCTTCCATCAGCGTGCGCGGCACGCCTTCACGGTACGACGGCAGCACCACGCAATCCGCCGCCGCGATCAGCGGACGCACGTCATGCGCCTCGCCCAGATATTCGATGATGCCTTTGCGCTCCCATTTCTCCACGTCGGTCCGCGTGATAGCGCTCGGATTGTCGACGCCGACTGGCCCCAGCAACTGAAAGCGCGCGTGCGGATAGCGCGCTTTCAGTGCGCGCGCGGCATCCACGAACTCCTGAACACCTTTGTCCCACAGCAGGCGGCCGATTAGGATGAAAACGAAGTCGTCGCGCTCGGGCATCGGCGTGAAAGGGAAGTCGGTCAGATCGACGCCTTCGCCATGCAACACGTGCGCCCGGTCGGGATGCGCGAGCAGCCGTTCATTCGCGAACGCCTGATGATCGTCCCGATTGAGGAACCACACTTCGCGCGGAAAGCGGAACGCAAGGCGGTACATCAGCTTCGCAATCTGCGCCGCGCGGCTGTGCTGGATGAACGTGTAGCCCAGGCCGGTCGTCACGGCGATGGACGGCACGCGGGCGAGCATCGCGGCAATCGAGCCGTAGATGTTCGCCTTGATCGTATAGTGGAACACGAGATGCGGCCTGGTCGCACGATATTCTTTCAGGAGCGCCAACAGCGTCTTCAGATCCTTGCGCGGGTCCGTGCTTTTCGATGCAATCAGCAGCTCGACGCACCGGCATCCCATTTCGATGAGCGGTTCGAAGGTGCGGTCGCGCGGCGCGATGATCGTCACCTGCGCGCCGCGCGCCGTCAGCATGCGCAGTAAGCCGCGCCGGTACGTATAAATGGCCCACGCCGTATTGCAGACCAGGGCGATGCGAAGGTTCTTCATCGGGTTTCTTTTTGGGAAAGCAGTCGTGCCTTGAGGCTGCGCAGCATGCGATACGGCAACATCAAATGCGCAAAACTTCTGGCGATGCCGATCCAGTCGGGCGGATTCATCGCTCTGAAATAACGCATCTGCAGCCGCAGCGTGGACACGATCTGCCGACGCCGCTTGCTCGCGCTGATGCTGCCTTCATTCAGTTCGTAGTAAAGGCCGAATTCCGGCAGATTCGCGCCGTCGTAGCGCTCCAATAAGTGCAGCAACAGGTCGAGGTCTTCGGCGGCGCGATACCGCGCGCGATAGTTACCGGCTTCGCGCACGGCATCCACACGCAGCATCAGCGATGGATGCGTGAAGCAAGTGCGCGCGAGCATCGTGCGGCGCAGTGTGGCGGGATCGGTCGGCGGCGTGAGATCGAAGAGCGGCGCGCCGGTCTTCGACACGACATGCGTCCACATGCCGAGCACCGCGACGTTCGGATGCACTTCCATGTACGCGCGTTGTTTCGCAAGCCGCGCGGGCGTGGCGAGATCGCCGGCATCGATGCGCGCTGCATAGCGCACGCCGCGCTTCGACAATTCGTCGATGCCTGCCTGCAACGCGCGTTCGATGCCGCCGTTCTGCGGCATGCGCAAAATGTCGATATGCATGCCGTCGATGAAAGGCGCGACGAGCGGCGGCGTGCTGCCGTCATCGACGATCAGCACGTAGACTGTCGAACTTTCGCTGAACGATGCAAGCGTGCGTTCCATATCGGCCTGGCCGTTGAACGCGGGAATCAGGACGGCGACGTCGGATAAGGCGTTCATGCGCGCAACCGTAAGCAAAGGTAGTAAAGATTGACGGCCATTGCCGCCGCGTAACCGGCAGCAAGGCCGATCAATGCGCCGTAGCCGTTGAAGCGCGGAATCGCTATCAGGTTGACGACGCATGCGACGGCCAGCGCCAGCAGCCACTTCGCCAGCAACACGTACTTCGCCTGAAACTTCAGCACGATGAGATTGCCGATCGCCTCGATGCCCGCAGGCACCGACAGCCACATGGCCCAGCGGAAAATATCCGCCGCGCCAGCATAGTTCGGCCCGAACACGCGCGCGATGATGAAGCCCGAAAGCGCATCGAGCACCAGCGCCCCCGCGATCATCAGCGCAGCGGTCATTGCAAATAAACGAAGCAGATTGCGTCGCAGCAACGCCGTCTCCTGCACGCGATAAACGAACGCCGGTGCGATGGTTTGCGATAGCATCAGCGCGAGCGCGATCCAGTTTTCGTTCAACTGCTGCGCGGCGGAATACAGCCCGAGTTCGGCGAACGAGACGCAATGAGCGAGCATCAACCGGTCGAGCTTCAGAAACAGATACATGCAGATGAGCCCGATCCAGAACACCATTCCTGCGCTCGCAAAATGTTTGAATAGTGCGCGGTTAAAACGCCAGCCGAGCTTCCCGCCGTGCCGCCGCGTGTAATAGAATACGAGTGCGCCGCCAATGCCTGCCGCCTCCAGTGCCCACAGCCAGCCGAACGAAGCCGCGCCCGCCGCCGCGTGCACGAGCGCATAAACCAGCGCCGCTTTGATAAGCGCCGCGAACATGCTCGCAATCAACTGCGGCTGGCTGTACGTCATGCTCTGCAGCCACGAATTGATCACGCCGATGAACGGTTCCCGGAACAGTAACGTAACAGCGAGCCTGGCGAGCATCGCGCCGATCATCGGATCGATGAAACCGAGCGCGATCCACGCCCACGTCAGCACGAGCGCAAGCGCCGACACGCTCATGCGCAGCACGAACGCGCTGCCAAGAACGACACCGGTTTCGGCAGGCGGACGATGCACGATGGTCGGCACCAGAATCTCCGCGCCGCAGACCCACGTCACCGGCGCGATCACGAGCAGCAGCGTATTGGCGTATTGCCATTTGCCGAACACATCGGGGCCGAGATAACGCGCGAGCAACCCGGAAATGACGATGGCCACGGCAATCTGCGTGAGCCGCTCCATGCCTAGCCAGACAATATTGGTGAACGCCCGGGCGACGTCCGGATTGCCCGTGCGCGTCAGCAGTTTCATGCGGCGCGTCCGATTCCGAATTGATTTGCCCTTGCAGGTACGTGACGTGCTCCTAAAGCCCGCTCCGCCAGCATTCCGGTCAAGTTTTGTGTGTTCGCGCGCGAAGGCGCCGCATTTGATGGCGTCCCGGCCTTAGAGCGAATGGGCATTGGATTAGAATAAAGCGCAGTTTTTTACCGCAGCATGATCGATCGCAAATAGCCGGATCGCGCGAAAAACAGCGATTATAAGTGCGAACCTGAACCCGCTTCGATCGGCGCGACGGTCGCAAAGTTTTAATCGAACGACAAGCAAAATAAGCAATGCTCCGGGCGGATTTCACGCGCCCGCCCGTCACGACCTGCATGCCCTCATGGCTGCTCGCCGAACCATCAATTAATCGACAAGAGGTAGCCATCACATGAGCCAAGTATCGCAATCCATCTTCAAGGCCTATGACATTCGCTGCATCGTGGGCAAGACTGTCGATGCCGACGTCGCCAAAAAAATAGGCCAGGCGTTCGGCAGCGAAATCAAAAAGCAGGGCGGCGATTCAGTCGTGGTCGCGCGCGATGGCCGTCTCTCGGGCCCGGAACTTGTCGGTACGCTGTCGGACGGCCTGCGCGCGGCGGGCGTCGATGTGATCGATGTCGGCATGGTGCCCACGCCGGTCGGCTACTTCGCGGCGAGCGTGCCGCTGCCCTTGCCGTCGGGCGAGCGCCGTGTGGATTCGTGTATCGTCGTGACTGGCAGCCACAATCCGCCGGACTACAACGGCTTCAAGATGGTGCTGCGCGGCGCGGCCATTTACGGCGAGCAGATTCAGGGCTTATATCAGCGCATCGTGGGGAACAACTTCACGACGGGCGAAGGCAGCTACACCGAGTTCGACGTGCAGCAGATGTATGTGGACCGCATCGTGTCGGACGTGAAGCCGGTACGCGCGATGAAGATCGTCGTCGATGCGGGCAACGGCGTCGCGGGCGGTCTCGCGCCGCGTCTGTTCAAGGCGCTGGGCTGCGAATTGGTCGAACTGTTCACGGACATCGACGGCAACTTCCCGAACCATCACCCGGACCCGGCGCACGTCGAAAACCTTCAGGACGTCATCCATGCGCTGAAGGAAACGGACGCCGAAGTCGGCTTTGCATTCGATGGTGACGGCGACCGTCTGGGTGTCGTCACGAAGGACGGGCAAGTGATTTTCCCGGACCGTCAATTGATGCTGTTCGCGCAGGAAGTGTTGTCGCGCAACAAGGGTGGCCAGATCATTTACGACGTAAAGTGCACGCGCAATCTCGCCAAGTGGGTGCGCGAGCAGGGCGGCGAGCCGGTCATGTGGAAGACGGGCCACTCGCTCGTGAAGGCGAAGCTGCGCGAAACGGGCGCGTCGCTGGCGGGCGAAATGAGTGGCCACGTGTTTTTCAAAGAGCGCTGGTACGGTTTCGACGACGGCCTGTACACGGGCGCGCGTCTGCTCGAAATCCTGTCGCGCGTCGACGACCCGAGCAAGCTGCTGAACGACCTGCCGGACTCGCTGTCGACGCCTGAACTTCAGATCAAGATGGAAGAGGGCGAGAACGTCAAGCTGATCTCCGCGCTTCAAAAGAACGCGAAGTTCACCGGCGCGAACGATGTGCTGACCATCGATGGCTTGCGTGTCGAATATCCGGATGGCTTCGGCCTGGCGCGTTCGTCGAACACGACGCCGGTCGTGGTCATGCGTTTCGAAGCGGATAACGAAGAAGCGCTGAAGCGCATTCAGGAAGATTTCCGCCGCGTGATTCTGGCGGAAAAGGCGGATGCGAAGCTGCCGTTTTAAGTTTCGCTGAACGGTGGTTCGGAGAGCGGCACGATGAAAACATCGTGCCGTTTTTTATGTGCGCCCAGCATGGGCGCACACTCGTGGGTGCAAGTCCCGCCATAAGCTGGTCACAGCGAATGAAGCGAAGCGCAACTGCGAAAGGGTGACCGGACGTGGGGAGGAAGCGTGAAGCGAAACTGCGA
>LELG01000130.1 GCA_001045575.1 Candidatus Burkholderia pumila | reverse complement strand
CACCCTCGACAAAAAGGTCGAGCATGCCATGGTTATCCGCGTCGCTACTTCATTGCCTCAGGGTTCGATTACGTGTGGAAAGTGCGTTCGGGCGGCTGTGAAATCAGCGTTCGATTACGCGTGGAATGCACGCAAAGAGCAGTTAAGAGTCTGGGAAGCACATTCTCGTCCCCAACTCGCAGGTTGTAGAGAAAGCCGCGGTGGTTATAAGGCCCACGTAATCCCGCGCCAATTCAGATACGGTGACGTCCAGAAGATCTCCTCCCAGTGCATGAGGTGTTCGTTTTGGGCCTCGATCGATTCGAAGCGCCGGCCGGGCCGGCGAGTGCGGTGTCCTGCGTATGCTGGATCGCGTTCTCTACGGTTACCGGGAATGCGTGCATTTTCCACCTTCGCGCATCGATGTCGTTGGTCTGTGGGATCCCCCATTCTTTCTGGCGGTTACGGGTGGGGCGTGTTCATTTCAATTCACTCCCTGAACTCCTTCCTGATCGAAGGAGACGAAGATAGACGTCGTGCAACACGAGTCGCCTCAGCTTAACTGTTCAGCCGGTGGTCCTCAGGTGGAGAGTTTGAGGCGAGTATACCCGGGGAATCTGACCGACCGCCGAGGTCCGGATCTCAGGGGCGGTGACGCAGTAATGCGCTGCTGCTACCCGACCAGGTGCACTGGGTAGCTGCGGACACCGGCGAGATTTTCGACAGGCAGCTCCGTCGCAGTGGTTTCCTCGAGCATTTCGCCAACCGTGAGCCGTGCCTTATTGGCATGGAGGCCTGTAGAGGTTGGCAACACTGGGCACGTCGCCTTACTGAACTTGGTCACCATGTGAAACTAATTAATTAATGCCGGGCAAGCTCATGAAGACAGTCGTGATGGGAAACAAGAACGATGTCGCTGACGCACGCGCAATCTAAACGGCTACACGGCACCCGGGTGTAAGCCGTACCCGTGAAGACTGAAGCTCAGCCCTCCTGCGTCGTCTCGATTCCCGATTGCCCCGGGTGTTGATAGATTTTCTTCGAGAGCAGTGGCAACGCCTTGTTGATATTGACATGCAGATTGCCGTCATCGAACGGCGACTTCGTGCATGGTTGCAAGAGAACCCGGCTTGCAGAACCATCGCTGAGCTTCACATCGCCGGCGGTGATGTACGGCACCTTGCCACGTGGCGCGTCGTCGGTGTTCATCACCGCAACGACATCCATAAGGAATATTGAACATCCTCAGATAAGCCTCCAGCTTGGTGGACGGCGGTGACAGCGTGGGCAGGTGGCGCGCCATGTCGGAATTACCGACAGCGAAGCGATGTAGCTTCAGAACGGTCCTGCTTTCTTTCTATACGCACTTGATCATAGGGGTCGTAGAGGGGGAGTTGGAGAGAGGGCACGCACCATTGTCAGCAATTATATTCAGATCGGTACAAAAATGGAGGCAAGCAGGCGCACGCGGGCGGGGCCGCCTCCAAACAGATCGATGACGGCCACGTGCTTGATCTGTGCTGGGCGTGTTCTGGGACAAAGGGTATGCCGGAGCTTCGCTGACCGACTTCGCCGATGCCGCAGGCGTCAGCCGGCCAAGGCTGTACGATGCCTTCCCCGACAAGGCGTCGATGTATCTCGCCGTCGTCAATCGCGTGATCGACGACACGAAGGCGGCGCTCGATTTCGCGCTGGCGGTGAAGCGACCTCTGTGGACAAGATCTCCACGTTCTTCGGGATGTCGATCAATCACTACCTGTCCGGTGCGAAGGCGCGCGGATGCCTGGTGATGTGCACGACGGCCGGCCGAGGCGACGGAAACACCGGCGGTGCGGGTGGCGCTGGAACGTCTCATCGCCTTGCTCGACGACACCTTCGAGCGGCGATTTCAGGCCGCTCAGGACTGCGGCGAGATTGGCGCGACGATCTCCGCTGCCGTACTGGGGCGACAGACAGGTGACGGCCATGGTGCAGAGCCTGGCGCTTCGTGCACGCAGCGGCACAGACTTCGGCGAGATACAGGCGATCGCACGCGCCACGATCGACTTGATCACGGGCGCCGCCGGCTGAAAAAACCTCATGTGGCCAGCGATCACCCAATAAGGCCCGTGCGGGCGCTATTGCGGACAGAGGACATCCATCAGGTCGTCGAGATAACGCAGTTCGGCCGCGAGCCGGTATTCGCTGTGCCGCAAGGCCCACTCTTGCATTGGTCCGACGCACTTGTGGGTGTCCACGGTGATCCTGGCGCGCTGATTCAGTAAAGCGTCGAGCGCTATGCGCCGCGCCGATAGTGTCGCGCGCAGATGGTCGATGTCGGCCGAATCGCTGCGGCTGAGGGCTAAGTCGAACGGGTCGTAGCGGAACCATACGCTTTCCAGCGCTTCGCGCTGCAACGTCTCCAGCACATCTCGGCCGCGGTTCGTGATCTCGTAGACCTGGCGCGGCGGACGGTTACCTTCGGTCTCGGTACCGAGCGCGCGCAACAATCCCTCGGCCTCGAGGCGGTTGATCGCGCCGTAGAACGCGCCGACCGAGATGTCCGTCCATAGCACGATGCGTTTGCGCTCGGCTTCGGACCGAAGGCGATGCCCGTGAGTCGGTCCCATCTCGGCAAAGCACGACAGGATGAACAGACGGATAGATGACATATTGTTCTCACACGATTAATCGTATAAGATTATAATAAATTAGCGATTACGTCCAGAGAGGTGCCACGATGAAGGCCGTGATGATGAAAAGGAGCGGCGATCCAAGCGACGTTCTAGCGATGGCGGACATTCCCGAACCCGCCGCCCCTGCCGATGGCGATGTGATCGTGCGCGTACGCAAGCGGCTCGTCCATCCGGCCGATACTGCGGCGATTCGCGGCTTCCTTCCCGCGGCTGTTTTCGCGCCAGACGGCATTCCCGGGTTCGATGGGGTCGGGATCGTCCAAGCGTTGGGGGCGAACGTCGAGTTTGCGACGGGCGTTATGGTCGGTTCGCGCGTGGCTCTGCTTTCCGCACGCAAAACTTGGGCTGAGTGTGTCGTCACGTCGGCTACCCAACTCATGCCAGTGCCGGACGACATTGAAGACGAAGTCGCTTGCCAATTAGCGACCAACGGCATCACCGCCCTCATGCTGCTTCACGCAGCAGGACAGGTCGCTGGTTCAGCTGGGACAGCCCCCCTCCTTATGACGGCTGCCGCGTCCGGGGTAGCGCGCAACATGATCGCCTTGTCTTCCCAGCGCGGTCGTCACGTGATCGGACTGGTGCGTCGCGACGCCGATGCCTCAGCACTTGCCGGTCAGTTCGACAATCTGACGGTGATCGGTACCGACCGGCCCGATTGGCAGGCGGCGGTCAGGGCAGCGGCTAACAGCCCTGTGAAAGTTGCGATCGATCCGATCGGCGGGGAGATGATGCCCATGCTCCTGGAAAGCGTGGCCGACGGCGGCACGCTGATCGTCTATGGTGGGCTCGATCCGCGCCCATCGCGGATCTCGTCGGGACGGTTGACGGGACGGGAACTGACGATCCGGGGGTTGTCCGCCTTTGGCTGGTCGGAGCGGACACCGCCAGAGCAGCGAGCCGCCGATTTCGAGAGCCTGTTCGCGATGGCGAGGCGCATGCCGCAGAATTTCGGCGGTCATCGCACGTTCCCACTGGCGGACGCCGTGAAGGCAATCGCCCACGCTGAGGCAAGTCCGCGCCGCGGGGCAACAATCCTGGCGTCCGATGACTGACGCTACCCAGCCGCTCGCGCTGAAATTATCGTCGAAAGCGAATGCCCATGCCCCGTCTCCCGATCGGCTTGAGCGGTGGCCTGTATGCCCTCGACGGCGGGCGCGATCCGGTCCCGCGCCAACTGCCGGGTGCGTACAGCCGACCGCGCTGGCGATCGATCCGTATGGCGCGCCAATCATATTGGCCACGCGTGTTACCTCGCGGAATCATATTACTCCCGGGTAATTGTATTCTCCGATTGTTCTTCGATTAAGACCGGTGCTTCGTATTTAGACCACCAGTTCTCTGGCACGGTTCAATCACCATGCCGCAATTGTGCGCTCGAGTACCATCCGTCGGCGCCATTTATTTCTATGAGACGCTCATGCAGCTTCTTCGCTGTTATGCCTGGCTCGGTTTCACGCCATTGCTGTATTGTCGGCCATGTATGCTCGAATGAATCCTTCCCGGCTGCGCCAAGTGTGGCGGGCCGAAGCACTGGATCGGCTTACACGCTAACCGGGAAGGGCACTCGATAACACGTTTGTAAACCCGGGAGGCGTGTGTTTTCTCATTTGGCATCGCGACACAAGTTTTGTGACGCGTAAAATGTGTACGCCGAGCCAAAAATTCGGAGTCGCGGCGTTTGAACTTCACCGCTCACTACGCCTCTGATAGTGTAGGTGTAGCAGTGTGACGGACATTGGAAATAAGAAAATCGCATGTTTTGAGTTCAATGCAAATAAATACCTCCTAACGGGCAAAATCGCAGAGAGACTTACCTGCGGTGTTCATCTCGACCGCAGCTAGGTAACGAGCAGGTTCATCTCTTTTAGCAACTTTGTTGCCTGGCGCCTTCATCTTCTAGTCTAAGGTCTAACATCATTTACGTAATACCTAATCCATCGGTCGAACATTCATTTGCATATAAACAAGCTACGCGCCGCCGAAGTGTTCGTGGATCATTTCAAATGAGCAGCAAGCTGACGTGAGTTCCAATGATTCCTTTCTCGCAAGATAATCGCTTCAAAGCACTGCTCTGAAGTCATCGACGGCTGCCGGGCCGAGTCGCTTTCCTTCGAGACGAGCCGCCGCCATCTCTGCGCGAATGCGCTCACTGATTAAAGTTCGTTCAAACTCAGCTAAAGCAGCCATCATGTGGAAAATGAGGCATCCGCCCGATAACCTGGTATCGATGTTTTCGGTCAAGGACTGAAAGCGAATCTGTCGTCGGCCTAATTGGTCCAGCAACTTTACCAGACGCGTAAGCGAGCGACCGAGACGATCGAGCCGCCAAACCACAAGCTTGCCACTAGACGGCGTAGAGCACGCACGCTCCAGACCGGGCCGCGAAATTTTCGCTCCAGAAACCCCATGGTCTGTAAAGATTTTGACGCAACCCGCCGACTCTAATGCGAGTGTTTGCAATGAAAGGTTTTTGCTCCTCTGTCGATACTCTTGCATAACCGATTATCGTAGTATTTCCCCTGTTTTCGAATGGTTTAATCAATATTGTTTCAAGCTAAAACTTGCGAAATTGTTTTGAGACCAATTGTAGCGATTTCTTTACGTCGCTAACTTTTGCGTTCGAGTTTTGCCAGTTTTTCCTATTAACAGGCTGTTGAAATATGCCGTTGCGAACGCACGCTCGCGCGCTGCCGATGCCGCTTTCATTTACGCTTACGTTCTCATGCTGCCCGCGCAGCAAGTGTTCGCATGCGAATCAAGTTGTACGCCGCCTGAGTCAGCAGAAAGAGCTGGTCGACTTGCTTCAGACCTCGATACATCGCCTGCCAAATCCTGCCAACGGTCTTGCCCCACACAAACACCTGCTCGATGCGTTTGATTGCGTAGCCGGGCCATTGTATTGTTCGAGCGTCAATCATGGAATCCGCCCACACGTCCATCGTTTTGCGTCACATGGGGTGTCACATTGTTCTCGCGGCACGTTGCCACGAAACCGGCCGTGTCGTAGTTCTTGTCAGTACCGACCGTAATGGACGTACCGGCAAAATCGCGCAGCATCTGATTTCTGCGGTCGCGTTCGGCCGTGCCGATGGCCTGCGTCACCTGTGCGTTTACCACGAGGCCATGTCGGTTATCGGTCAGCACGTGACCTATGTAGCAAAGCACCGCGCCGGTGCCACTATTCTTGCGAAACAGTCGCGCCTGAGCGTACGTGCGCTGGATTCATGGGCGTCGCTGCCGCCACGCTTCTCGCCACGCTAGTTCCTCCTGAGAGCCAGTATCGCCTTCAGGCGGCGAGTCGTCATCGGACTTCGTCTTGGGCACAAAACTCTTGTGTCCCGCCCACGCCTGAAAGAACGTGCCGTCGACGCTGAAGTGCTCACCCGACAAGTGGCCACGCGCTCGCGCCGTCTCGACCGTCTCATTGAATAGACTGACGATGACCTCATGAACTATCCAGCCGCTCGCGGTTCTTACTGAAGGTGAAGTGGTCCCAAACCGCATCGTTCATCGCCGAACCATCAAAACAGCATGTTGTAGGAGATTTGCTTCATCAGCATGCATTCGCTGCGAATCGAGTACAGCACTTGCAACATCAGCGCGCTAATAAAAGCTTCTCCGGACCGACGCTCGGGCGGGACCGCCCGAGCGTCGGTCCCGTACATACGCGAAAATATCGCGTCCATGCGCGCGATCGTCTCGTTCATTCAGCCACAGTCGAATCGGTCGCAGCGGATGATTCGCTGGAACTCAGTCGTCCACCTGGACATCGTGAACATCGATTCGGTATAGCCATCCGCGCGCATCGCTTCAGTCTCGATGGGTTTTGATGCTTTAATTCAACGCTTCTCCCTTTCACACGGATACTCGTATTGAGGGTATTTCAACAGCCTGTTAGAGGCCAATTTGAACAGGTCCGAGATGTTTGGCCTCTGTAGGCGCTGTGCCGCTAACCGGAGTAACTGGCAGTCCCTGTGAACCAGTTCCTTGTAGGAAGATAGGACTTGTGTTAACAAGCTGTAACGTCAGATTGTCACCCGTTAACTGGATCGGCGTCGCGAAGCTTTCGGAAAATGCGATCACCTTTTGCCCTGGCCAAGGATTGCGGATTATCAGCTGTGTGTTTGACGACGGCTCGATCACAACGGTTGAAGGGACACCGTGACGGACCTGCACATCGACTTTAGTCAAGCCGCGGACAAACACTGTGCCGTCGTAATCCCAGTTGACCGGCGTTGCAGGAGCAATTCTGACTACTCCGTCATAGTCTTGAACCAGCGACTCCGACAAAGCGGCTGCTACCACACCGACCTGTTCTAAGTAAGGCTCCGCTCCCATGAACTGTGCAAATCCACAAAGAAATTTCTGATAGCGCTTTGTTATCCTTATAAGCGTACTTTCAACCTCTGTAGGCATTCGCAATCTCGCTGCATCGATCGGATCAAAATTCCAGTCATTGTTGGCAACGTTTTTTCGCTTAAGGTAAGTCCTTTGTGCGAGCGCAAAAAGAGGCGATGTGTCACCAATTTGATCGTAGGGCCATACTGGTTCGAGGCCAATATTTTCGGAATTGTGGTTCGGTGCCCCCGGCTGATAAGAATCTGCAATCACATCCTTGCCAACGGCATCTGCATCGAGCGCAATCAAACTTAATGTGCCCGAGGTAGCCGTGCGTGGGTAATCCGGGATACGGAGCAACGCGGCCGCGGCGGCATCTTCCAAATCTGTATCGATAGTTTGATGCGAAATGGTCTTGATCACCGCATTAGCATTCAATAGGTCGGTGTATAAGGTCCTAGCTGCGGCGATGTCTGTGGTCGAATCGCGCACGTCCCACTGCGTTTCATGAGCGTTTGTCGGAGCGGTATGAAGCAACCCATCTGTACCCAGACTTTGATAAGCTAGAAGGAAGTGCGCTGCCGAGGCAATCACTGGATAATTGCGCTGCAAAAAAGTCGAATCGTCTGTCGCGAGATATTGTTGCCAAATAAAGTGGGAAACCTCTGCTCCAGTAGTGAGCGTCCTCGCATTATAAGAAGCCGGTGCAATAGCGCTGCAGTTCGATACCATCCTTCCCCCGTTGTGGATTTGCAGTCCGTTCCCGTTGAATCGCATCGTTTCGGGGACGCAT
This sequence comes from Candidatus Burkholderia pumila, assembly GCA_001045575.1. GTDB lineage: Bacteria > Pseudomonadota > Gammaproteobacteria > Burkholderiales > Burkholderiaceae > Caballeronia > Caballeronia pumila. The sequence continues at coordinate 1,629 of LELG01000130.1, read as the reverse complement.
GCGCCTGGTCGGCCGGCCAAATTGGACGAAGTCCACTGCATGATGTTATCTAGGTTGACGCGATAGAGATTAAAGTACGGTGCATTAAGCTCGTCGAGGCCTGCTGACAAGTTCGCAGCCGTCTGCATCCGCAGGTTCCAATGCCAATAGGCGGCGGGATCCCAGCGATGATAATCCTGCAACGAAGAAAATAAGTCCGCAACGCCTGCTTGTGAACCAGGGAACGTATCTTTATTTTGAGCTTCCGAGCTGTAAAGATAGATATTGCGCAGATTCTCCATGTACTCTCCACTGCCGTCCTGCGAAGTGAGTCTGATCAAACCCGCGCGTGCCCAAAATGCGTTCCACGATTGCGAATGAGCCGAAGCGAGCACATCAGCGGTGCTGCTTGCTGCGACGGATGCGACTGACTGACTCCCGTCATAGTGGGGAGCGCCGACGATAATTCGGAAACTCCCGTCGACGTTTGGTGTGAAGGTCAGAGTGATACTGCTTGTGATTGGGGTCAATCCAGAGGAACCAACGGACGCAGTCGCTGAGTCGAGACTGCTTGGATCCTCCTTCGTTGTCGGAACTGAACTGGTGACCTTGGCAGACACGTTGTGCGCCATAACGTGTACAGCCGCTAGTGATCCAAACGCTTGGCCGGAGCCGCCGTATGAGTCACCCGCGACACCATCCTTCCACGATTCGGAGAGTACCCCGATCGTGCCGACCGTTGTCGCCGTTGGTGTTCGCGGACTCCATAACTCCAAGACCGCCGTCTGTGGCTCCGTTGGATTCGCTCCAGTCACATCGATGATGAGCGCATCGGTGTCGGGCTGCATATAGGCGGTAGCGGTCATACCTCCTCCAGCCTCTCGAAACTCTCCGTTATAAAGGTCTAAAACCCCCTTGTAGTCCGAGGCTTTCGTAATTTTCGCTAGCCCCGGGACGACGATTTGCCCCGGCGAGAGGCGGTTCGGCAGCGTGTCTGAGCGGTTCAATTGAGCGGTCAAGCCAGCTTCTGACCAAACCGCCGCACCTAAGCGGCCATTGCCAAGAGGCATTGCTTCAGACCGGCTAACGTTGGGTACGCTTAGAACGATGTTGGAGCGGCTGACGACCCCGCTCACGTCTACCGCAAATCGCTTCCCGTCCCAAGCCCCCGAGACCGGAATTGCAACGCGCGTAGTACCGGAGGTTGGACTGCCATTTTGAGTCGCCCCAGCATTACTCGCAGGCGATGAACCGGCTGAAGACGAAGAAGTTGGAACAGGAGTGGCCGACGATCCCGGTGACGACGCGGCTCCGCTGTTCGGCGCAGACGTGGAATTTGCCGTGTTTTTCGCACCATTTGTATCCCCGCCGCATCCGACGAGTGTACTAGCTACTGCGCACGACATTATTAAACATGCAAGTCCGATTTTAGACATTCTCGTCTCCTCATTTCTAATTTTTGTAGACAGTATAACACTCCGCAATTTGTTACTTTGATGACGCTGGTGAAGGCCGCAGACCATCTCACCTCGCACGGCCTGTCGATGCCGAGGTCGGTCACGAAGTCGATACCATCCAGAGGTTCTGACTCGCGGCGAGTCGATGAAGATCAAGTTCATCATGCGCGCCATCCCTACGATTTGCGCAGCG
>LELG01000013.1 GCA_001045575.1 Candidatus Burkholderia pumila | reverse complement strand
CCAGCCGGAAAGGAGATTCACGTGATCTGCGATAACGTGAGCAGCCACAAAACGGACGCCGTTCAAATTTTTCTGGCTAACCTATACAAACGTCTCGATGCATTACACCCCCACGTACTCGTAATGGACTAGAGGTTAAAAACAGCGCGCTGATTTCGATGGAGCAAGATTACGAGGCGTCGCTTAAACGTCTCTTAAAAAACGAAAGGGCGGCTGTCGATTTCTGACAGCCGCCCTTCTTACTGCTGGTGACACTTTGCGTCGTGCTTAGAACTCGTAGCCGACCTGACCGCGCACGCCCGTGTTGCCGTGCGGCGTCACCGATGCGGCCGCGTTCACGAGCCAGCGGCTGTCACGTGAGCGATACGTGCCGCCGATGTCCATGGCGGTGTAGCCCTTGTAGTTCGCCACGCTCGCTGCAACCACCAGCTGACTCGGCATGAGGTTGGCATGGCCATCGCGACTGCAACGCCTGCGAATGCCTGACGCGCCACCGTGTTGACGTTGTTCTGAACCGCGTTCAACTGGTTCATGTTCGCTGCGTCCGTACCCTTCACGCCCGGCGCGACGTTGGTCACGCGGCTATCGTTGCCGGGCGAGCCGACCGACACATCGTGTTGTCTTCATCGGCGATGGAGCCGGTGCCCAGCGCGACCGAGTTCGCACCTGTTGCGTTCGCGCCGTCGCCGATGGCGATCGAGCCGTTACCGGTTGTGACCGCTGCCGGCAGCGCTTTCTGCGACGCCATGAACGCGCTGTCGGTCGCTTCGACGTTATTCACGCGCTGCGTGAGGTCCGACACGTTTGTGTTGGTTTGATAGAGCTGCGAACCGTTGACCACATCCGTGCTGTCCGCCGTCAGCGCGCCCGCCATCACGCCCGTCATCGTTCGCGTACCCTGCGTGCCCGTCATGTCGACGACCATGCCGTCCATGTCCCTGGCGACGGTGATGTTGCGCGTCTGACATCCTGCTTCACGAGGCCGACCGATGACTATTTATTACGCCGCGCTGTCAGAATCGCACCACAGCGCGCAATCCGCCCGCTGCGGATTCATGCAATTCGACGCGCGCGCCTTGCTGCTCCGCGATCCGCCGTACGATCGCCAGCCCGAGTCCGCTCCCCGCCATATCCGTACGCGCCCGCTCGGCCCCTTCGCCCACACGATAAAACCGGTCGAACACTCTTTCTCGTTCTTCTTGAGGAATGCCCGGTCCGGTATCCGAAATTTCGACGACGGGATGCGCATCTTTTACTTTTAATGACACATCCACACACCCGCCTTTCGCCGTGTACTTCGTCGCGTTATCGATGAGATTGTTGAACATCACGCGCAGCGCATCCGCATCGCCGATGACGGAAGCCGCTTCGCTCGATTCGATGCCCAGATCCACGCCGCGTTCCTGCGCGACGAGCACATACGCGCGCACGCAGTCATCGAGCAAGGCGTGAAGATCGACGTTCGTCGTGACGCCCTTGCTGTCCGGCTCCGACCGCGCCAGCGCGAGCAATTGTTCTGCAAGCCGCGTCGCGCGCGCGATACCTTCGTGCAGATCGCCGAGCGCTTCGCGGCGCGTCGCATCGTCCTGCGCGCGCGCCACGAGCTGCGCCTGAATCTGCACGGCCGCGAGCGGCGTGCGCAACTCGTGCGCGGCATCGGCGACGAAGGTTTTTTGTGTGTCGAGCGCGGTCGACAAGCGCGACAGCAGCGCATTCAACGCACGCACCACGGGCCGCACTTCCTGCGGCAAACGCTTGTCGGATAGAGGATCGAGTGCATCCGGATGACGCGTGTCGAGGGCGCGTGTCACGCGTTGCAGCGGCGCGAGCCCGCGTCCGACGATCACCCAGATGGCGAAGCCGAGCAGCGGCAGCAGCAGCACGAGCGGCCACAACGTCCGCCACGCAACACCCGCCGCGACGCAATTGCGGATCGACAAAGGCTGCGCGAGCTGCACGACGTTATCGCCGACGATCGCGCTATACACGCGCCATTCGCCGCGCGGCGTGGTTTCCGTGGAGAAGCCGAGTTCGGCATGCGGCGCGAGCGGCACGCGCCGATGCGAGTAGTACATCAGCACGCCGTTGCGATTCCATATCTGGATGACGACGCCTTCGTCGCTTTCACTGCGCGATGTCAGCACGCCCGAAAACGGCTCCGACGGCAGTGCGGCCGCAATCTGCTGAAGCTGGTAATCGAAGAGTGCGTTGGCTTCGACAAGCGCCTGCCGATAGATCAGCCAGCCGGCAAAGCCTACGCCGACGATCACCAGTGCCAGAAGCCAGATCAGCAGCGCACGCCGGATCGACTGCATCATGCGTCCTTGGCGACCATGTAGCCGAGTCCGCGCACATTGCGGATGAGGTCCGCGCCAAGCTTCTTGCGCAGCGAATGGATATACACCTCGACCGTGTTGCTGCCGATTTCCTCGCCCCAGCCGTAGATTTTTTCTTCGAGCTGACTCTTCGATAAAACCGCGCCGGGCCGCGCCATCAACGCTTCGAGCAACGCAAATTCACGCGCCGACAGGGACATGGGATTACCCGCGAGCGTCGCCTGATGCCCGACCGGATCGAGCGTCAATTCGCCATGACGCACGAGCGATTCGCCGCGCCCCACGTGACGGCGGATCAGCGCCCGCATGCGCGCCCCGAGTTCATCGAGATCGAAGGGCTTGGCGAGATAGTCGTCCGCGCCGGCGTCCAGCCCCTTCACGCGGTCCGCGATGGCGTCACGCGCCGTCACGATCAGCACCGGCAGCGCATTGCCGCGCGCCCGCAACGTTTTCAGCACGTCGATGCCGTCACGCTTCGGCAGGCCGAGGTCGAGCAGCATCAGGTCGTAGGGCTCGCCGCCGACGGCCGTCAGTGCGGCCTCGCCGTCCTGCACCCAATCGACCGCAAAGCCGTCCGCGCGCAGCGCCTTGCGCACGCCTTCGGCGATCATCCGGTCATCTTCGACAAGCAGGATTCGCATGGCATCATTTTCTGGTTTGATTTTTGGATGAAGATATTTTAGCCGCGCGGCACTTAAGCCGGACTTAACTGTGCCGGCCCGATGCCGCAAGCCTTGCGCAGGAGAACAACGTGCCGCGCGTTTTGGCATTCGTACGATTTCCGCAAGCCAGCTTGTCTAAAATAGCCGCTTCGCCCGTGCAGGCTTGCGCCAGTCACGCGGCGTGGCCTTCCACATCCACATCAAAAAAACGATCGTCCATGCCGTTCGACTTGTCCGCTCTCCGTACTCTTTCCGCGTATCTGTCGACGGCCACGCTCGCTGCGGCCTTCGCCTGCGTCACGCTCACGCATTCGCCCGACGCCTCGGCGCGCGGCGGCGGCTCGAAGTCCGAAGGCCAGAAGCAGGCACCCGAATCGATGATGGCGGCGCTCGCAAAAACACACGTTCCGCTTTCGTCGATGAGCGTGGGTCGTGCAACGCATCGGCGGCGCGGCGCCGCTCGTCGAAATCAACGCGAACGAACCGATGCTTCCCGCATCGACCATGAAACTCGTCACTACGTATTCCGGCCTGTTGATCCTCGGGCCGGACTATCGCTGGAAGACGACCGCGTACGCCGACGGCAGCGTGGACCCGCAAGGCGTACTGCACGGCAATCTGTACATTCAGGGCACGGGCGACCCGAAGCTCGTAACCCGAAGAACTGATCGATCTGGTCGATCAGATACGCAAGAGCGGCATCACCGGCATCACCGGCATCACCGGCATCGACGGCGGCGCACTGGTGCTTCGACAAGCGTTATTTCGATGTCTCCACGCGTGATCTCCCCGCCTTCGACAACGACGAATCCGCGCCTTACAACGTCGGCCCCGATCCGCTGCTGTACGCGTTCAAGTCGCTCTCCTTCACGCTGACGCTGAACGAAGCCGACCAGGTATCCATCGATGTGCTGCCGCAACTTGTGCAATTGCACATCGACAACGAACTGCGCGTGACGAGCGGCGCGTGCATCGGCTTGTTACAGGCGGCCTCTCCGAGCATAGCGCAGACGCAGGGCGGGTTCGTGCAGGCATTGTTCATCGGCGACTATCCTTTGCGATGCGGCTCCCGCACGGTTAACGTCGACGCGCTCGATCATTCGACGTTCTTCGCGGACGGCTTCCTCGCGCCGTGGAAGCAGGCGGGTGGCACGTTCAACGGCACGACGCGCGAAGGGCCGACGCCGTCATCGGCGCATCTGGTTGGCACGCATCGCAGTCCTGTCCTGTCCGATGTCGTGCGCGACATCAACAAGTTCAGCAACAACGTGATGGCGCGCAACCTGTTCCTGACGATCGGCGCGGTGCAATCGAAACCGCCTCTGCCACGACGGCGAAGTCGGCTGCTGCCATTCAGGCATTCCTGCGCCGCAGCGTCCTGCCGATGAACGGCCTCGTGCTCGACAACGGCTCGGGCTTGTCGCGCGAGGAGCACATCAGCGCGGCAGCGTTGACCGATTTGCTGGTGGCGGCGAATTCGAGCCCGGTCGCGCAAGTGTTCGTGGAATCGCTGCCCATCGCGGGCATCGATGGCACCATGCGCAACCGTCTCACCAACGCGAGCGCGCTCGGCAATGCGCACATCAAGACCGGCACCTTGCGCGATGTCCACGTCATCGCGGGCTACGTCGGCGCGGCGAACGGCGAGAGTTACGTAGTGGTGAGTTTCATCAACGATCCGCGCGCGGAAGCCGCCCGCGCCGCGCACGATGCGCTGCTCGAATGGGTCTACGAAGGCGCGTGCAAGACCGCTGAAACCGAGTAAGCGAGAGCACGGCTCCTGCAAAACGGCAGTCCTCTGAAACCCGCGCGTGCCTGCGCATTGACCGAAGATTTCTTCTACGAAGTCTCGCGCGATAAAGCGCGCGGCGTGTACGCTGTCGGGCACGACGCTTTTACGCATCGTCCGATGGAAATGCATGATTTCGACATCGGGCGGGCCTGCGTCACAATGCGTCGAGCCGGAACACAGACGGTCACGCGCGGCACGGCCTCACGCCGCACACAAACTAAATAAAAAAAATCGAAGATGAAGACGAGGAACATGAAGAAGCAGGCATTCGTGCGCTTTGCGCGCATCACGGCGGCGATGACAACAATTCGACGCCTGCGGGCAGCGTCAAGCTCCAGATCGTATCGTTCGGCGACAGCCTGTCCGATGTCGATACGTACACGCCGGTCGCGGCGGCCAATTTCGGCGGCGGGCGCTTCACGACGAATCCGGAGCAGGTTTGGATCCAGGATGTGGCGTAGTACTACGGCGACACGCTCACGCCCGCGATGACCGGCGACTTCGGCGTCGCGCCTCAGACACAGCCGGGCTTCGGTCACGCGGCGGCTGGCGACTACAGCCTCGCGCTGACGGTACCAGTCGTGCACAGGTCACCAACTATCTGACGGCGCACGGGAGCTTCAATTCGGGGCAGCTCGTCATTGTCAATGGTGGCGCGAACGACATTCTGTACAACCTGACGGCGGCGCTGGCGGCGATCAGCCAGGCGGCGAAGGACTGGTGAGCGTCATCGGAACGATCGTGAATAACGACGCGACGCACATGCTGGTATCGACTATGCCGGACATCGGCACGACGCCGCAGGGATGATGAGTTCGGCCGCGGTGCAGCAAACGCTGTCGGGAGCATCGACGCTGTTCAATGCGACGCTGCTGGGCACGCTGCAGACGACGGGACCGGCGTCGAAGGTAATCTACCTCGATATTCAGCTGGCGCTGAAGGCCATCACGGCGAACCCTGCGCAGTATGGGGTTTGCGGTGCCCAACATGGGTACGGCGTGTAATCTGCAGGCGATGGCGGCGGCGAAATTCGGCGAACCGAATCCACAGGCGTTTGCTATGTCGCTGTTCTGCTTACCGCAGACGCTGACGGTCGCGGGCGCGGATCAGACGTATATGTACGGGATACGGTCCATCCAACGACGCATCTGCATGCGTTGTATGCGCAGACGGCGGAGCAGACGGTAGCGAAGGCGGGTTGGGGAAGTAAAGGAGCTTTGACGCGTGTGGAAACCGCCTGGCGGAATTGCCTGGTGGCTTTTTGCTTTTTGACCTTTAGTGAATCCAGGACGGAGCCATTTGCCAAGTGTAGTATCGCCTCACGATACACTTGACGATCATGCTCAGATCGTTCAACCACAAAGGGCTGGAAATGTTTTTTCTAACTGGCTCAAAACGCGGGATCCGTCCGAATCATGCCAGGCGTCTCGCTCAACAACTGACGGCGCTCGACGCGGCCAGTCCGCCCGAAGATATGGCCTTGCCGCAATGGCACTTACATCCTCTCGCAGGTGATTTAGCGGGGCATTGGGCGGTTATGGTTAACGCAAATTGGCGACTGACTTTTCGGTTGGTCGGAGAGAATGCTGAAATCGTCGATTATTAAGACTATCACTGAAGTAACGCGATGAATCGCATGCATAATCCTCCTCATCCAGGCGGCATACTTGCCGAAACCGTATCGGCGCTTGGCCTGACCGTGATGGACGCAGCCGAACAACTTGGCGTTAGCCGCGTGGCGTTGTCGCGCGTGCTGCACGAGTATTCGAGCCTCTCGTCGGATATGGCGTTGCGCATCGAGGCATGGCTGGATATCGAGCGTGCCGAGACCTGGCTCGCCATGCAGACCGCATATGACCTATGATGACCTATGGCAAGCCCGACACGATGGCAAGCGAAAAGTGGTGCGCGCGCCCGAGAAAGCGGCCGCTTAGCGTTCGGTTCGCTTTGCTTTTCTTTGGCCTGGTTCGCGCCGGCGATGGTCAATGTTCGCGCACGCGAAGGAGAACATTCACTCCGCCTCAAACGCCGCCGCCGCCCGCCCCAACCGGTCATTCACCGCAATCCACTCCACCGTCTCCGGCAATTTCTCGATCAGAATCCGTTCGACCTGCGCCCGATCCAGCGCTCTCAGCAAGCCATAAAGCTCACGCGCATAACTCTGCGGATCTTCCGGCGCGGCGACGAAATGCACATGCGCCGCCCGCGCCCATTCTCCGGCAGACAATGCACGAGCAACCAGCGCGATCTTCTTCCCCTCATCCCGCAGAAGCGGCTCGATCGCAGTAAAAGGCAGCAAAGCCAGCGGCGTGCGCGGCGCGTAATGCGCTTTCAGCGTTCCCGACGCGCGCGGCGCGGTCGCATCCGACCCATCGGGTAACACGACGGCAGCGCCAATCACATCCGCGATCTGCTGCGGGCTCACATGCCCGGGCCGCAACAGAGCCGGAAACCCGCGCGACAAATCCAGAATCGTCGATTCGATGCCCACGTCCGCCGCGCCGCCGTCGAGCACATGCACGGCGCTGCCGAATTCATCGTGCACATGCTGAGCCGTCGTCGGACTCACATGACCAAAGCGATTCGCCGACGGCCCGGCCACGCCGCTCTGCTTACCCGACCCCGACCCAACCCGCAGCTTATGAAATGCAGACAACAACGCCTGCGCCACCGGATGCGAAGGACACCTCACGCCCACCGAATCCTGCCCGCCAGTCACCGCCGAAGGAATATGCTCCGCGCGCTTCAGGATAAGCGTCAAAGGTCCGGGCCAGAATGCATCGATAAGCTTCTGCGCATCGGCGGGAAGCTCGCAGACCCAATACCCCGGATCCGCTTCGGGCGAGAGATGCACGATCACCGGATGATTCGCCGGCCTGCCCTTCGCCGCATATATGCGCGCGATGGCGTCCACGCTCTCCGCATCCCCGCCGAGGCCATAAACGGTCTCAGTCGGAAACGCGACGAGTTCGCCTGCATCGAGCAAGGCTGCGGCTTCTTCGATCTGCGCCGCGCTCGGATAAATGATGGTCATTGCATCGACTACTACGAAAAAACTCAGTCCAGCGCGATATGCAACATGCGCGCACAGTCGCGCGCCGCCGTGCGCGCTTCTTCCAGCGTCGCCGCCGTGAAGTTGATGTGCCCCATCTTGCGGCCATGCCGCGCCTCTTCCTTGCCGTACAGATGCAGCCGCGCCGCCGGCATCGCCGCGATATCGGCCCATGCGGGCGCGCGCGACTTCTTGCCGTCGAACCAGATATCGCCGAGCAGGTTCAGCATGGCGGCGGGCGAATGCTGGCGCGTGTCGCCGAGCGGTATGCCGGTCATCGCGCGGACTTGCTGTTCGAACTGGCTGGTGGCGCAGGCATCCACCGTATAGTGACCGGAATTGTGCGGGCGCGGCGCCATTTCATTGGCGATCAGCGAGCCGTCTTCCAGCACGAAGAATTCGACGCACAGCACGCCCACATAGCCCAGTTTCGATGCAATGGTCAGCGCCGCATCCTGCGCCTGCGCGACCAACGCAGCCGATGCATCCGGCGCGGGCACGACCGTCTTCGCCAGAATGCCGTTCACATGCGAGTTCTGCGCAAGCGGAAACACGGCGGACTTGCCATTGCCGCCGCGCGCGATCAGCATGGACACTTCGTACTTCAACGGTATGCGCTTCTCCAGCACGCAAGGCACGCCCGACAGCGATGCATATGCCGTGCGCACTTCCTGCACATTGCGCACGCTGACCTGCCCTTTGCCGTCGTAGCCCAGACGCGCAGTCTTGAGGATGCCCGGCAGCACGGCGGCGATCTTGTCGTCGGGCAACGCATCGAGCGCATCCGACGATTCGATCACCACATGCGGCGCGACCGGCACGCCCGATTCCGCGATGAACCGCTTCTCCGCCACGCGATCCTGCGCAATCGCCACGCAGCCGGCGGCAGGACTGACGAAGGTGCACGTCGCCAGATATTCGAGGCTCGCAGCCGGTATGTTCTCGAATTCCGTCGATACCGCCGCGCACAGACGGCCGAGTTCGGTCAATGCGGCACGGTCGTCATACGCGGCGCGGATGTGCTTGTCGGCGACCGCGCCTGCGGGGCTCGTCTGATCGGGATCAAGCACGGCGACGCGATAGCCCATCGACTGCGCGGCGAAGCAGAACATGCGGCCGAGCTGGCCGCCGCCGACCATGCCGAGCCAGGCGCCGGGTAGAATGGGAGCGATTGGGGAGGGGTTCATCGTGGGGCTGAACATGGGCTACGTGCGTGTCTATGGGCGACGCGTGCTGCCAACAACTGTTTCTTCGGAATACGTGGGATGGCAGCCCGCATCGAACGCGAGCGAACCGCCATGGCCATGCTCAGAGTGGCGGCAGTACCATGTCGTGCGCCGCCTGATTATGCTTCGCGCGGAATGCGGCGAGCGCATCGGCGTACCTGGCGTCGGTCATGCTCAGCATCGATACCGCGAACAGCGCCGCGTTCGCCGCGCCCGCCTCGCCGATGGAGAACGTCGCAACCGGCACGCCCTTGGGCATCTGCACAATCGAATGCAGCGAATCCACGCCCTTCAGATACTTGCTAACCGCCGGCACGCCGAGCACCGGCACCGTGGTTTTCGCGGCCAGCATGCCCGGCAGATGCGCCGCGCCGCCCGAGCCCGCGATGATCGCGCGCAGTCCGCGCTCACGCGCGCGTTCGGCATAAGCAAACATCTCGTCCGGCATGCGATGCGCCGACACGACCTTCGCCTCGTACGGCACGCCGAATTCCTGCAGCACCGAGACGGCGTTCTTCATCATGTCCCAGTCGGAACTGGAACCCATCAGCACGCCGACCAGCGGCGCGTTATGCGTATGTGCTTCTTTCGTCATCGACATCTTCTTCTACTCAGTCGAGCGTCTTGCCCGTCAAACGCTGCAACGCTTCCTGATACTTCTCCGACGTCTTCGCAATCACGTCGTCCGGCAGCTTCGGCGCGGGCGGCTCCTTCTTCCACGTCTGCGTTTCGAGCCAGTCGCGCACGAACTGCTTGTCGAACGACGGCGGGTTCGTGCCAACCGCGTAACCATCGGCGGGCCAGAAGCGCGATGAATCGGCGGTGAGCACTTCGTCCATTAGATACAGCTCGCCCTTGTTGTCGAGACCGAACTCGAACTTCGTATCCGCGATGATGATGCCGCGCGTCGCTGCGAACTCAGCCGCCGCCTTGTACAACTCGATGGAAATGCGCTTGATCGTCGCGGACAGTTCCGTGCCGATGCGGCGCTCCATCTCATCGTAGGTGATGTTTTCGTCGTGATGGCCCATTTCGGCCTTCGCGGCGGGCGTGAAGATCGGCTCGGGCAGTTTCTGCACGTTTTCCAGACCCGGCGGCAACTCGACGCCGCACACCGAACCCGTCACCTGATAATCCTTCCAGCCGCTGCCCGCGAGATAACCGCGCACGACGGCTTCGACGAGGATCGGCTCCAGGCGCTTCACGACGACCGCGCGGCCTTTGACCTGCTCGATTTCGTCCGCAGCGACGACGGTCGCCGGATCGATGCCCGTGTTGTGATTCGGCACGATATGGCCGAGCTTTTCGAACCAAAAATCGGCCATCGTGTTCAGCATGCGGCCCTTGTTCGGGATCGGCTCGCTCATGACGAAGTCGAACGCGGACAGGCGGTCGGTCGTGACGATCAGGAGCTTGTCCTGACCGACTGCGTAGTTGTCGCGAACCTTGCCGCGGCCGAGCAGCGGCAGCGATTTGATCGTGGATTCGTATAGCGTGGACATCGTCGTCATGTACCGGAAAAAGTGATTCGCCGCTTTCCAGTTGCAAAGCGGCGAGAAAAAAGATGAACGGGTTCCGAACCCGGAGCCCGTTGATTTTACTTTAATGCCGACCGACTCAGATCAGTCTCAATTCACTGCTTATTTGACGATCTGAGCCAGCTCGCCGCCCTTGTATTTTTCGGCGATCTTTTCGAGCGGAACCGGCTTGATCTTGCTAGCCATGCCTTCGCAGCCCAACTGCAAGTAGCGCTGGCGCACGACTTCCTTGCACGCCTCGCGCGCGGGCTTCAGGTAATCGCGCGGATCGAACTTCGACGGATTTTCGAACATGAAGCGGCGGATCGCGCCTTTGATCGCCAGACGCAGGTCCGTGTCGATGTTCACCTTGCGTATGCCATGTCTGATGCCTTCCTGAATATCTTTATACTTCTCCTTCATATCGTCGCCGAATTCGCGGATTTCGGCCAGCAATTCCTGCGGCACCGACGACGAACCGTGCATGACGAGGTGCGTGTTCGGAATGCGCCGGTGAATTTCCTTGATGTGCGGTCGATGGCAAGAATATCGCCCGTCGGCTTCTTGGAGAACTTGTACGCGCCGTGCGAGGTGCCGATGGCGATCGCCAGTGCATCGCACTGCGTCTGCCTGACGAAGTCGGCGGCTTTATTCGACGTCCGTCAGAAGCTGCTCGCGCGTCATCGTGCTTTCCGCGCCGTGGCCGTCTTCCTTGTTGCCCTTCATGGTTTCGAGCGAGCAGAGCATGCCCAATTCGGCATTCGACGGTCACGCCGATCGAATGCGAGAACTCGACGACCTGTTTCGACACCGCGACGTTGTACTCGTACGATGCGACCGTCTTGCCATTCGGCTTCGAGCGAGCCGTCCATCATGACGCTGGTGAAGCCGGAGCGGATGCGGCCATGCGGACCGCGGGCGACGGCCGTGATCCTGATGCATCACGACCGGAATATGCGGATACGCTTCGACGGCGGCTTCGATCAGATGACGCAGGAACACTTCGCCCGCGTACTTACCGCGCCCGCCGACGCCTGCATGATAACCGGCGAGTTGACTTCGTTCGCGGCCTGCATGATGGCCTGAATTTGCTCCAGATTGTTGGCGTTGAACGCCGGCAGGCCGTAACCCTGTTCAGCCGCGTGGTCCAGCAGTTGACGCATTGATACGAGAGGCATTGTGGTGAGACTCCAAAGGTAAAATGAATTCTGGCGCGCACGATTGATTCCGCTCTTGGGCGGTTTTCGGCTTTTTCGGGTGCCTATAAGAATTGACGGAAACACACGCCTCCGTCGTCAATGCGCGCTTATCTTGCTGTTCTGCTACGCGACAACATGCGCGGGCCTTTGACCGCGCATACTTCTCTTAAATACGCTTAGAAATAATCCCCGACGCGCACGATCTTCAGGGTGTTCGTGCCGCCCGCCGCGCCCATCGGTTCGCCGACGGTGAGCACGACCATATCGCCGCGCGCAGCATAGCCTTTCGAGACGACCACTTCCAGCGCCTGATTCAGCGCCAGATCTCGGTCCATGTTCGTATCGAGATGCAGTGGCGTCACGTTGCGATACAGCGCCATCGTTCGTTCGATGCCTACGCGCGGCGTCAGCGCGAAAATCGGCACGTGCGACCAGTGACGCGACATCCACAGCGCCGTCGAGCCGGATTCCGTCAGCGCGACAACCGCCTTTGCGCCGAGATGATATGCGGTGAACAGAGCGCCCATTGCAATCGACTGATCGATGCGCGTGAACGTGCGGTCCAGGAAATCGCGGTCCAGTTGCGACTCTTCCGACTTCTCCGCCTCGATACACACGGCCGCCATCGTCTCGATGGTCGTCACCGGATATTTGCCCGCAGCGGTTTCGGCGGACAACATGACGGCGTCCGTGCCATCGAGCACGGCGTTCGCCACGTCCGAGACTTCGGCGCGCGTCGGCACGGGCGCGTGGATCATCGATTCCATCATTTGCGTGGCGGTAATCACGAGCTTGTTCGACTCGCGCGCCATGCGGATCATGCGTTTCTGCAGCGCGGGCACCCCCGCGTTGCCCACTTCCACGGCCAGATCGCCGCGCGCGACCATGATGCCGTCCGATGCATCGAGAATGCCTTGCAGCGCCGGAATGGCTTCCGCACGCTCAATCTTGGCGATCATCTTCGGCTTGATGCCGTATGGCGCGCCCGCGATATTGGCGAGCTGGCGCGCCATTTCCATGTCCGTGGCGTTCTTCGGGAAAGACACCGCGACGAAATCCGCGCCGAGCGACATCGCCGTCTTGATGTCCTCCATGTCCTTCTCGGTCAGCGCGGGCGCGGTCAGACCGCCGCCCTGCCGGTTGATGCCCTTGTTGTTAGACAGCTCGCCGCCGACCTTGACCGTCGTGTGAATCTCTTCGCCGATCACGCGCGTCACGTCGAGCATTATCAGGCCGTCGTTGAGCAGCAGCACGTCGCCCGCGCGCAGGTCGCGTGGCAAATCCTTGTAGTCCAGGCCAACGCGATCGTTATTGCCGAGTTCGCAACGCGCGTCGAGGATGAACGTATTGCCCGCGACGAGCAGCGTCTTGTTGTTCTCGAACTTGCCGACGCGAATCTTCGGGCCTTGCAGGTCCGCCATGATCGCAACTTCGCGCCCGACCTGTCTGACCGCCTCGCGCACCCATTCGGCGCGCTGACGATGGTCGTCGTCGGCGCCGTGCGAGAAATTGAAGCGGACGACGTCGAGGCCTGCCTGCATCATCTGCAGGAGGATGTCGGGATTGCTGGATGCCGGACCGATGGTGGCGACAATCTTGGTGGCGCGATGCATGTCTTTCCTCGTCTCTGTAGGAACGTCCGTGTTGAGGCTGCGAGCACGTTACGCCTGCAGTGCGTGTTTGCTCACCGCTGGCGCGCGCACCGGTTCGTGCCAGCGTCGCTTTATTGATTTCTTTCAATGCATGGGCAGGCATGCCGCCGATGATGACCGGTTTGCTGTCCGGTGCCACTGCTTCTGTTTCTGCATGAGACGGCTCGTCAGGCTGCGCCGCCTCCGCGATGACTTTTGCCGCTTCTTCTTCGGCGGCGTCGAGGTTGCTGACTGTTTTTCGAGTACGTCGTCTTGCTCTTGCGCGCCGCCGGCTGGCGCGCCCTTCTTTCCTGCTTTCGCCGGATTTCCTCAGGCGGCCAAGGCTTAAGCTCCTGCGCGCGATTCGAGCACTTCGACCGCGGGCAGCTTCTTGCCTCCCAGGAATTCGAGGAACACGCCGCCGCCGGTCGAGATATAGCTCACCTTATCCGCGATGTCGTACTTGGCGATGGCCGCGAGCGTGTCGCCGCCGCCTGTGATCGAAAACGCCGACGAATTGGCGATAGCTTGCGCCAGCGTCTTCGTGCCGTTGCCGAACTGGTCGAATTCGAACACGCCGACCGGGCCGTTCCATACGATGGTGCCAGCGGTTTCGAGCTGCTGCGCGAGCGCCTTCGCCGTGTCCGGACCGATGTCGAGAATCAGATCGTCATCGGCAACGTCCGCGACGGGCTTGGTTTCGGCCTTCGCGGTCGGCGCGAATTCCTTGGCGGTGACGACATCGCTCGGAATCGGCACCGATACGCCGCGTGCGCGCGCCGCATCGGTGATCTCTTTCGCTTCACCCACGAGATCCGCCTCGGCCAGCGACTTGCCGATCTTCAGGCCCGACGCGAGCATGAACGTATTCGCAATGCCGCCGCCGACGATCAGTTGATCGACCTTCTCCGCGAGCGATTTCAGGATGGTCAGCTTGGTGGAAACCTTCGAGCCTGCGACGATTGCGACCAGCGGACGCTTCGGGTTGCCGAGCGCCTTGCCGAGCGCATCGAGTTCGGCGGCGAGCAGCGGGCCCGCGCACGCGACCGGCGCGTACTTCGCAATGCCGTGCGTCGTGGCTTCCGCGCGGTGGGCAGTGCCGAACGCGTCGTTCACATAGACGTCGCACAGTTGGGCGAGCTTTTGCGCGAGCGTATCATCGTTCTTCTTTTCGCCTTTGTTGACGCGGCAGTTTTCCAGCAGTACGACCTGGCCTACCGGCACCTGAACGCCATCGACCCAATCGGAAACCAGCGGCACGTCGCGGCCGAGCAGTTCCGACAGACGTTTGGCGACCGGCGCCAGCGAGTCTTCCGGCTTGAACTGGCCTTCGGTCGGGCGGCCGAGGTGGGAGGTGACCATCACGGCGGCGCCAGCATCGAGCGCGGCCTTGATCGCCAGAACCGAAGCGCGCACGCGGGTGTCTTCGGTAATGTTGCCGTCATCGTCCTGAGACACGTTGAGATCTGCGCGGATGAACACACGCTTGCCGGAGACTTTGCCTTCGGCGATCAGATTGGTGAAACGCAGTACTTTCGTCATGGGAGTCAACGTAGGGTAAGAAAGCGGTTCGGGCGAGAAGGCCTTTATGCTGCGTGCTGCGGGCCTTGAGAGGGGAATGCGGGAAAGCAGCTTTCGGCGGACGATTCAGCCTGGCGGTGCCAGTTAGCCGAAACTGCTAAGGGGACGAGAAATGTGTGGAGACAGGCAGCGACAGCGATGTGTGGCTGCGGATAGTGCTGCGAGTTACGAAACCGATGCGCGGTGACTGCCGGGAACACTCTCGACCTTGCTCATGTGGGTCGCTAACTGCGCGACAGGAAAGATCGTCATTTTAACCGAATGGATCGCGCGCTTTTAGCCATCAATCCATGATGGCGCGTATTTGATGCTCAGAAGATAAGCCGCAGCAGCGTAATAAACACGATCATCCCGACGGCAATCGTACCGAGATTCCGCGCCGCTCAGGAAATACGCCATCGACGCCCACAGCGCGTGATTCGACAGCGCAATAGAAAACTCGTGCGGCGCTTCGAGCAAATCCGGCACGACGACCGCCGCGAGCGGCAGGCCGAAGCGATACGGCCGATCGAACGCCAGCAGCGCGACGACGCTCGCAACGGCAACCGCAGCGGCCGTCGAACGCGTTGCGACAGCCGAAACAATCAGCGGAATGAGCGCGAGCGTGCCGGCGAGTTCGAGGCCCCAATTATCCGGAATCACGCTCGCCAGCAGAATGCCGAGCACCGACGAAATCTGCCGCGACGTCCAGCTAAACAGCGCCATTCCCCAGAAAAACGCTTCCTTGCCAGGTGCCAGCCCGTCGGGAAATTCCGCTTCGAAAACAGATATCGCCATTGAAATAGCCGAGCAGCACGCGGCGGTGAGCAGAATGGTCCACAGCGGCAGCTTCGCGGCGAACAGCGGCAGCACGGCAAGCTGCGACGAGCCCGCGTACACCGCGAACGTCATGCCGAACGCCTGTGGCATGGTCAGCACGGACTTGACCATGGCGACACCCGTCACGAGCCCTCACGCGAAGGTTGCCCAGAAGGCGGGGAAAAGATGCGCACACCATCGAAAAAGGCGCGGCGATTCATGTCGGACAGCCGGTCGAGCATGGGGGCGCTGAAACGGTAGAAGTGAAATCCGCCGAAAATCGCGCGGCGAGAGGTAAATTATAGCGGCGTGAAAGATGCGCCAAGATCGGTTTCGTCGCAAAAAGACGCTAAAATGACAGTCTTTCGTAGCTTTTCGGACTTTGCTCGTGTTTGCCTGCGAATGGCTTTCTTACCGGGAAACGCCCGGCGCGCGACCCGAAAAAACTCCGAAATTACTTGAACGAGACAGCTAGGAGAACCGTATGTCAATGGCCGACCGCGACTGCAAGATCTGGATGGATGGCAAGCTGATCGACTGGCGCGACGCGAAAATCCACGTTAACCCACACGCTGCACTAAGGCATGGGCGTCTTCGAGGGCGTGCGCGCCTACAAGACCGCGCAAGGCACGTCGATCTTCCGCCTGAAGGAGCACACCAAGCGTCTGCTCAACTCCGCGAAAATCTTCCAGATGGACGTTCTCTTCGATGCCGCCACGCTCGAAGCCGCGCAACTGGAAGTCGTGAAAGCGAACGAACTCGAAAGCGGCTATCTATATCCCCCGATCGCCTGGGTCGGTTCGGAGAAGCTCGATTCGTATCGGCAGGGCAACACCATTCACGTGGCCGTGGGGCACGTATCTCGGTGAAGACGGGCTGGCCCGTGGCATCCGCGTGAAGACGTCGTCGTTCACGCGCCATCATGTGAACGTATCGATGGTGCGCGCCAAGGCGTCCGGCTGGTACGTGAACTCGATCCTCGCCAACCAGGAAGCCGTCGCCGATGGCTACGGACGAAGCGCTGCTGCTTGACGTGGACGGCTACGTATCCGAAGGCTCGGGCGAGAACTTCTTCCTCTTGAACAACGGCAAGATCTATACGCCGGACCTCGCATCATGCCTGGATGGCTCACGCGCGACGAAGTTTATACGTGCGACGAAGCTTCTTCACCGGCACCGCCGCCGAAATCACGCCCATCCGCGAACTCGACAACCGCACCATCGATTCGGGCGCGCGCGGTCCCATCACCTAGAAGCTGCAAAGCGCGTTCTTCGACGTGGTGTCCGGCAAGAACGAGAAGTACGCGAACTGGCTCGTGAAAGTTTAAACGCCGGTCTAACCGACATGGCGGGCAGAAATGACATGTCCGCCGCTCTCCCCGCATATATCGAAAAGAGATAGCAATGAGCGACCTGAAGAAAATGCCGCTGGTGGAATTGTCGGCCAAAGACGTTCCGGCTTTCTGTCCGAACCCGAAGATGCAGCGCTGGAACACGCATCCGCGCGTATTTCTCGACGTGACGCACGGCGAGGCGCGCTGCCCGTACTGCGGCACGCGCTATAAGCTCAAGGACGGCGAAATACTCAAGGGCGGTCACTGAAGCTTCTGGTGGCGACACAGTGCCGGCGAAGCACCGCGCGCGCTTCGCTTCTCGCTTTTCGTTGTTCTGAAAACCCCTGTCAATCGACGGCAACACGGCCTTAGCCCCGAGAGCCGCGCTTATTTTGAGATCGGATAATCACTGATGCGCCGCGCGCTGGTTACTGCACCGAACTGGATCGGTGACGCACTGATGGCGCATCCGCTATTCACGCTGTTGAAGAAGCTCCATCCGCGTATTGCGATCGATGCCATCGCGCCCGCGTGGGTCGCGCCCGTGCTCGAACGCATGCCGGAAATCCGAGACGTCTACGCCACTGATCTCGCGCACGGCAAGCTGCAACTGCTGCGCCGCTGGCAACTCGCCAGCGACCTGCGCGATGTCGGCTACGACGCCGCCTACGTGCTGCCCAACTCGATGAAATCCGCACTGATCCCGTGGATGGCGGGCATCAACCTGCGCATCGGTTACAAGGGCGAGAACCGCTTCGGGCTACTCAACGTGCGCCATGCGAATCCGCCGAAGACCGATCGCCCGCCGATGACCGTGCATTACGCCGCGCTCGCCTACGAGCCGAACGCGAAGCTGCCGTTCGTCGACAGGCACGTGCAGGCCGAAGCCACCGCGAAGGAAGGCGCGCAGATTATGCCCGTGCCGCGCCTCGAATCCGATCCGAACGAAGCCGCCCGCGTCTCCGCGCGCTTCAATCTCGACACGCGCACGCCGCTCGTCGTGTTCTGTCCTGGCGCGGAATACGGCCCGGCCAAGCGCTGGCCGCCGAAGCATTTCGCGTCGGTCGCGCAGTTCGTGGCGCAGTCGTTTCCGTATGCGCGCATCGTCGCGCTGGGATCGAAGAAGGACACGCCGGTTGCTCAAGCGATTGCGGATCGCGCGCCGAACGTGCGCAATCTGTGCGGACAGACATCGCTCGGGGAAGCGTGCGCGCTGATCTCGCGCGCGAGCGCCGTCGTCACCAACGACTCCGGGCTGATGCACATCGCCGCCGCGCTGAGACGCCCGCTGGTCGCCGTGTACGGCTCGACTGACCCGCGCCACACGCCGCCCTTGTCCGATCTCGCAAAGGTACAATGGCTGCACCTTGAATGCAGTCCGTGCTTCGCCCGCGAATGTCCGCTGGGCCATCTGAACTGCCTGCGCGAATTGTCCGCCGAGCAGGTTTTCGGCGATTTGCGCGGCATGCTGCTGGCGCATCGCTGATTCCAGCATTACCAGACCACGCGCCATTCGCGCGCGACTGAGTGACTTTCGAACGGCCACGAGCCGAGTGTGCGAGCGCGAACACGCCAATGTTTCCGAACGGGGCATGCTTAAGACCAGTGACCGATGCGGTGCACCGTTTTCGAGCGGAAGTCGCAGCGAATGCCAGAGACCCACGAGCCATGCCACGTTTTGCCCGCCTCTTCGAAGCCGCCGCCGACACAACACCCTCAACGCGTACTTACTATCAGGCTATTGCGGACAACAGCATCGACAGTGTGATGTCACTGTGGATCGACGAGGAATTCGCCATCTGCATCTGCGCCGATGGCACGCATCTGCACGGGCTGGACACCATCCGCGCGGGTCTGGCGAAGCAGCTCGAAGCAGACACGGTAAGCATCAAGCCACTGGATATCCGCGTGTACGACAGCCTCGGCACGGTCGTGTACACTATTGTGGAAGCGCTATCAGCCGGCAGATGCCGGGGGGCGTGCCGTGCATGATTTTCACAACTTACGTGATGGTGCACGAGCACGGCGAAGGGCGCATCGCACACATCCACACGAGCGAAATGCCGAACGAGACCGCCGGCCAGTTCGCGGCCAAACTGTGTCACGGGCAGGGGCCGTTACATTAAGAAATCGAAGAAGTTTGTCGGGGAGGTGCCATGAAGCGCGATCCGTTGTTGAAGCACGATTCGTCATTCGTGGATAAATCGCCAGGCATGGCTTTCAGGGAGACGGTTCATCCGCTGTCTTCGGACTGGCTCTACACTTTGCCGCGCTGGCTGCCGCCCGGTCACGCGCAGACCATCGCCGGCGTTGTTCGGGCGCAAGCCCGAGGTGCGATACCGGCGCGAGCGCTGGAGCACGCCGGACGGCGATTTCATCGACCTCGATTATATTGCGCACGACTCCGCACCTTCGCGCGATGCCCCGCTTTTTGTGCTCTTCCACGACCTTGAAGGCAACTCCGACTCCCAACGCCCGCACGCTGATGTCCGCCGCGAAGCAGCGCGGCTGGCACGCCGTCGTGCCGCATTTCCGCAGTTGCAGCGGGCCGATGAACCTGTTCCCGCGCTTCTACCACTTCTCTGACAGCGCCGAAGTGGATTGAATCTTGCCGCGTCTTGCGGAGAATCATCGCGGGCCAGTGGTGGCGGGCGTGTCGCCCGGCGGGAACGCGCTGTTGCGCTGGCTGTGCGAACGCGGATCGGATGCATCGGTCATCAAGGCGGCGGCCATTTCCGCGCCGCTCGATGTTCACGCAGGCGGTCACACGATCTCACAAGGCTTCGGCATGGTCTATACGTGCAGCTTTCTGAAGTCGAAAAAAGCGCTCGCCAAGCTCGGTCAATATCCCGGCCTTTTACGACCGCGACGCCGTGCTCTCAGCGCGCACGCTGTACGAATTCGACAACACCGCGCCGTTGCACGGCTTCCGCGATACCGACGACTACTGGTCCAAGCGCTACGATGCGCGCGCCAACGATCCGTTTCTGCCCGCGTTCGCGTTGCCATCAGCGGCGGAAGTGTCGCCGCGCGTGACGCTCGATCAGCCGAATCATGGCGGGCACGTCGGTTTCATGAAGGGGCCGTTTCCGGGCTGGATCGATTGGCTGTCGATGCGCGTGTTCGGTTATCTGGAGAACTTCGTATCAAATGGATGAGATCGTCAGGCAAGCGCTCGCAAAATGGCCCAACGTCCCGCATTGCACCGGCTGGCTGGTGCTCGACCGGCGCGGGCAATGGCGCATGCGGGATGAAGCCGCGCAGGCCTCGGGCAAATTTGGCACGGCCATTCGGCATGAGGCGTTACTTAGCTTCATCAATCGCAACTACGAGTGCGATGGCGAGGGGCAGTGGTTTTTTCAGAATGGCCCGCAGCAAGTTTATGTCGAGCTGGCTTATACGCCGTGGATCGTGCGGCTTTCTTCGGTCGATGGTGTCTTGCGGCTGACCGATCAGATTGGCGCTATGTTCGAGCCTGCTGAAGCCTTTATCGACGATGCGGGCGGCGTTCTGTTCACTGACGTGGCGAAACCCACGCGTGTCGCCGCTCTGCACGATCACGACATCGACCTTGTCTCCGATCACGCCACGCTCAACGACGCCGCCCGCGAAGGCGTGTTCCATTGGCGCGATGGCGTCGACCTGCCTTTGCAGTATGTCACGCGCAATGCGGTGGAAGCGCGCTTCGGCTTCGTCGCCCAGTCCCGCTGCGCGTGGTGCTTAAGCCCTTCTTTTCCTGATCGCGCTCTTCCTTGTAGCGCGGTCTCGAAATCGCGCAGACGCGCGGAAATCGTCGAAAAGTCATAGAAGCTCGCGAATTTTATGTCGCGCGCTTCCTTCAGCTGGCGGATCGCGGACGGCCATGCGCCATCGAGCGCGAGTTTCTCCACCATCGCCTGATGCTGCGTCAGCGCATCGTTCAGGCCGGCGCTCGCCTGCGCCAGATCATAGCCACCAGTCCGGCCGATTCGGCTCGGCGCGCGAGCGATTGGGCATCGGTGTATCGATGCGCGGCGAGCAGCACTTGCAGACGCTCATCGAGCGCCGCTGCGATTCAGGCCAGCGTGTCTGCGCAAGTTCGGCGAAGCGGATGGCGTCGTCGATGCGGCCCGCGCGGCGGGCGATATTGGCTGGCAAGGACGTCGAGATTCGGCGTGCTGCGAGGCGTCTGGGGCGCTTGCGCCTGCACTTGTTCCTGAGCCAATGCAGCCGCCTGCTTCGGCGGCGCTTTGGGCGTCGTCGCCTGATCGCGCACATAAACGGGCGGCAACTCAATGCCCGTCGACGAAGCCGGCTTCGATGTGATCGCAGCGGGCGGCTTTCCGAGCGTCAACGCGCTGCACACGTCGCTGCCGTTCGGCGTGGTCATGGCGGACGCATCGGTATTGCACAGCGATGCGGCCGCATTCTTCGATGCCGCGTTTCGTTCGAAATCCGCCGCGGCCTTAGCCGCCTGATGTGCGGAGTCTGCGCGCTGCGATTGCGCCTGCGATGCTCCGCCCGCTTTTGCTTTCTGCCGGACCTGCGCCGCCGCGGCCGCTTCGTTCGTCTCCTCGCCCTCGAACAGCTTGCGCGCTTTGGCGAGCGCATCGTTCGCGGCGTCGTAGTCGCCGATCATCGTCTGCGCCAGCGCGATGCCATAACAATTCGCCGCCGGATTCAACGCGGTCTGATCGCCTATTTTCAGACGGCTCGCAACCTCTCGATAATCGGTCGCGTAAGTTGACCTGCAACACGCGCGCGCACGAACGCATATTCCGTCGACTGGCGCGGCGCCGGTACGGCACGCGCGCGGTCCTCCATATCGGCGATCCGCTCCGTCGTGAGCGGATGCGGGCGCACGTAGGCGGGCACGTCATTATCGGCCATAGTCGAGCGATCGAGACACTCGAAGAACAACGACATGCCGTACGGATCGTAGCCGGTGGCGGCGAGCATCTGAAAACCGACGCGATCCGTCTCGTGCTCGGCCGCGCGCGAAAAGCGCAATTGATTGTCGACGGCGAACGCCTGCCCGCCCATTGCGATGCCCATGCCTAGATCGCCGCTGCGCGCCGCCATCACACCCGCGAGTAGACCGACGAACATTGCGGCGAGCGCGGCGTAGCTGCCCTTTCGTTCTGCTGCAAAATCATCCGCGCGATATGCCGCTGCAGCACGTGCCCCATTTCATGCCCGATCACGGACGCCAGCTCGGACTCCGTCTGCGTCGCCGCAATCAGCCCCGTATTCACGCCGATGAAACCGCCCGGCATCGAAAACGCGTTGACCTGCGGATCACGCACCGCGAACAGATCGAAGTCCGGACGATAGCCGCCGAGATATTGCGTGGCCGCCGCGTTCGACAATTTGGACGAGATCGAATCGAGATAATCGCGGATGAGCCAGTCGTCGAGATATTCGGGATCGGCGCGGACATCGCGCATCATTTTTTCGCCGATGCGGCGCTCGGCTTGCGGCGTAAGCGTGCCGCCGGAGCCATCGCCGAGATCGGGCAATTGCACGGATGCCAAAGGTGCGCGAAGGCCAGACATCGTGCCGGGCTTGTTTGGTGAAACGGCTTTCGCGGCCGCCGTAGACGCCGAATACGCCATCCGCGACGTTGCCGGAGAGGCTGCCGGTGTCGTCGTCGTGCGCGGCGTGCAGCGCGGCGGTGAGTGTGCCGGTCTGCTGGGATTTTGTGCCATGGCGGCCGCTGCTTTGTTTGCCGCTTTCACCGTTGTTGCCGCGCTGGTTGCACTGGCCGCGGATGCGCCCGCCAGTCTCCGCCAGCGCCACAAGCGGCATGGCGAGACTCAGGCACAGCACAGCGATCAGCAGACGGCTCGGACGCTTCGGGACCATGCCGCTTCGAACGGCCGGCGGCGCAACGTCGGTCGGTTTGAGAACGGAAACGAGCTTATCATATCAAGTGTCGGGCGGTTTCCGGGCGCGCTCGCTGGCGTGGCGGTTGCGCGGAATGGCTCGTGAATCACGCTGTTATGATAGGCGCCCGTTTTAAGGAGAAACTATGTCCAGACTGACTCATTTCGATGCCGCAGGCAAAGCGGACATGGTCGATGTCGGTGCGAAGAACGAAACGAAGCTTATCGCGGTGGCGCGCGGTTCGATCGCGATGCTCGACGCCACGCTCGCGCTGATCCGCGAAGGCAGCGCGAAGAACCGCGAAGGCAGCGCGAAGAAAGGCGGTGTGCTGGGTGTGGCGCGCATCGCCGCAATTCAGGGGGCAAAGTGGACCGCGGATCTGATTCCGTTGTGTCATCCGCTGGCGTTGATTCGGGTGGCGGTGGAGTTCGAAATCGATGAAGTGCTGCCCGGCGTGCATTGTTGAAGTGCGCGTGGAGACGGTCGGGCGCACGGGCGTGGAGATGGAGGCGCTGACTGCCGTTCAGATTGGATTACTCACGATTTACGACATGTGCAAGACGGTGGATCGGGGAATGACTATCACTAATGTGAAGGTCATGGAGCAGCACGGGGGAAGTCGGGGGATTGGGTGACGGAGTGATAACCCGTTCCGGGTTGCTCCGCGTTCATCACCCTCAATAAGGTTTTGGCGCGTCGTTAATACGAAGGATTGATCGTGCCTTCCTTGCCAGTGTACGGATTGACGTTACCCTTCGACGACCAGTTATCGTACTGGGTATTGTTCGAGTTCGTTTGATGATGTCCGGCAACATACGTTCCATTGCTGCGCGTGTAGCCGCTGACGTAATGAATGCTCGCCTGTTCCGCTCGAATGATAGCTACGCGCACTGCTACCGTAGCTGCCGCCACGGACGAACGATGCAGCGGAAACAACGCAAAGAGAAAGCATGACTAAAGATTGATGTTCACAAAGACCCCATCCTGTCGATTGATATAGTATGCCGCTGGCTTCCTTTCGAATGGGCGCCAATGGCTTCGATTCTACGTCTGGAGTCGTCGACACTAAACGGGGTTTATTGTTACTCGTCGTCACTTTCCGGCGCCCCATACCGCTTCACCAACTCGGCCTTGAACGTCCCCAACGTCCCGCCAATTTCATTCACCATCTTCACGGTCGCCGCATACTGCATCGGCCAGTCGTGAAGCTGCGTGGCAAAGGCCTTGAGCCGCGCCATCGTATCCAGCGCTTCTTCGCGCTGGCCGGCAAGCGCCTGCAGCACCGCATACCGGCGTAGCACCGTTTCACCCGGCAACAAGGCCATTGCTTTGCGATGCATTGCGAGCTTCATCGGCAGGTCTTCGGCGTTCATCGGCAGCAAGGTGGCCGCGCCATATTCGCCCCACGCCGAGAACAAGAAGGACGGATCATTGCGATACTGTTCCGCCGGCCGCGAACCGTAATACAGCACTTCGGCGCGGTTGTAGTCGCGCATTGTCGGATAAAGCGCGGCCAGGCCGCCCAGCACCAGCACCACATACATGCCATACGACAACGGCCGCGCGACCAGCCGCAAAGGCCGCGTCTCCAGCAGACCGATGATGAGCATCACCGGCATTAGGAAGAACATGTACTGCTGCGGATACTCGACTAGCGCATGCATCATCAACACGCCAAGCAGCGACAAGCCGAAGATGCGCATCGGCGTCTGCGGTGCGCGCAGCACGCGAATCAGCCACAGCACGATGCCGGACACGAGAATCGCCATGCCGAGCGCGCCCGTTTTCGCCAGCAGATCGATGAAGATGTCATGCGCGTTGTTCGCAATCTCGACGTCGCCCAATTCAGGCACGAGTTCGAACTGATAACGCGGAAACTCACCCCAACCGACGCCCAACAACGGATGCGTCTTGAACATCGTCCAGCCGTACTTCCACAACACCAGCCGCGGCGCAATCTGGCCGGCGTCCTGCATGCGCTCCGCTGCGGACTGCGCGAGATCGAAGCCGTATCGCACATTGGCCCAGCGGACCAGGCCATTCACCACGACGAACAGCACCGCGAGCACGACCGGAATGATCCATGCGCGCGCATCGCGTCGACCCGGACTGTCGAATCCTTCCGATGCCATCGCACGCCCTTGCACGAACGCCATCCAGAATCCGGCGATGACGATGACTGCCGTCTGCAGCCACGGTCCGCGCGAGACCGTCAGCGCGAACCCGAGCGAATACACTGCCGACACGATCAGCCACAGCACGACTGGCAAACGCCGCATCTGCACGTAGTACAGCGCGCCCGCCATCGCAAACGCGATGACCGACGCCAGGTGATTCGCCTGCGCCATGTTTCCGAACGGCCGGCGCTCGACCATCACGTTGTAAGCCACGACGAAAGGCGTGAACTTCACCTC
Source organism: Candidatus Burkholderia pumila (assembly GCA_001045575.1). Classification (GTDB taxonomy): domain Bacteria; phylum Pseudomonadota; class Gammaproteobacteria; order Burkholderiales; family Burkholderiaceae; genus Caballeronia; species Caballeronia pumila. The sequence goes on along the minus strand of LELG01000013.1, from coordinate 919 downwards.
AAGATGGAACAACTGCACGGCCTGGCAGAACACCGCGAACAAACCGCCGACCATGAACGCCGCTGCACCGATACGCAACGCCTTCTCGCCGAGTCCCGCGCGCACGAAGCCGAAACCCGTATGCACCGCGCCGAACGATGCCAGCAGATACGCGCCGCCGAGCCAGTTCATCGACGGCTGCGCGACCGGCAGCAGCGCCGTCTGCGCGATCAGCAGTACGCCGAACGCGAGCGGCATCAGCGCGATCACCGGCGATGCGAACGGCACGCGCGGCTCAGACACGCGTGCGAGCAGCGCGACCGTCGCGCCCAAGGCCAGATACAAGGCGAGCGCGGTATATTCCGCGTAAAAGGTCGGAATCGGATACGTGTGGTTGACGACGCCGAAAGGAATCGTCAACGCAAGACACAGAACGGCAAAGCAGAGAAAACGCGCGTATTGGGAAGGCATAAGGGACTGGGAACGTCGGGTAGGGTAGCCCCCTTCTTTGTGCGGCCTGGGTTTTACCCACAAGTTACGGACCTGAATTAAAGATGCGGAACATGTAGGTGATTTCGTGCAAGACGAGGAAGCCTCGCCAGATGACCGTGGCGCCGGGTGGTGGATCATGAAGGCAATTCCAGGTAACCGCCCAGGGTGGCAATCCACAATCCATTGTATCGCCTGGTGCAGCGACGGCACCGTGTCCGGTGGCCGGGTGGTTCGATGTACTCGGCCAGGACTTGCCATTCGACGCGCTGGAGGATCACCTCACAAGGCAGGTCACCGTCCAGCCGTGCCAGCAACGTAGTGTAGAGGATGCGCCAGGCAATGACCGCGAACAGGGAGGTCGCCCGAACAAAGCACTCGAGCATGCCAAACTGGCAGGCCTCGATACGGCAACCACTTTTGAGTACCCGATGCCAAGTCTCAATTGTCC